>CAYRFX010000059.1:0-13123 GCA_964423665.1 uncultured Bacteroidaceae bacterium
CGCCGACCCTCTGCTTGTAAGGCAGATGCTCTAAACCAGCTGAGCTAAACGTCCGGGACGTTATCTGTTTTTGTGGACGTTGACGGATTCGAACCGCCGACCCTCTGCTTGTAAGGCAGATGCTCTAAACCAGCTGAGCTAAACGTCCAATAAGGCGCAATCCTTAATTGCGATGCAAAAGTAGCTCTTTTTTTTATAGCTACCAAATATTTTGCTGTTTATTTTGCGAAAATTTATTTCCGAACACAAAGAACACCCGCCACGCATGCTACATATTACCCATAGCAACCAAAGGAGACTGCATTGGACACAAAAAAAGTGAGCAGACAAAAGCCTGCTCACTCATATTTAATCATTATCAATTATTCAACAACTGAGATGATTACGCGACGGTTCAAACGAGCGGGTTTCTCGCAAGCAACACCACCCTTGCCCTCAGCAACAATCTTGTCTTTGGGAACACCCATCTCAACGAGTTTGTCGATAACAGCGTTAGCACGAGCCTCAGAAAGTTTCTGATTGTATGCAGCAGAACCTGTTGCGCTATCAGCATAACCTACTACATTAAGTTTTGCACCTGAGTTCTTAACTGCATCTGCCAAAGCCTGCAAGTTGATAATCTCCTTCTTGCAATCAATCTTTGAAGAATTGAAAGCAAAGAATACAGACTGAGAGATAGACATTACCTTACCCTGCTCTGCCTTCAAAGCCTCCTGAGCCTTAACCAAGCTTGCCTTTGCAGCAACCATCTGGTTCTTCAAACCTGCGTTCTCAGCCTCTTTTGCCTGCAACTGAGTGTTGAGTTCTGTAAGAGCAGCAGTGTTCATAGCCATGATAGCATCAACATCAGCAGCCTGCTCCCAACCTACCTTATTAAACTTGTAAGTTACACCGGCAAGAGCTGTAAACATCATGTCGTGACCGCTGCTACCGCAAGCACCACCGAAACCATTACGAAGGAATGTTGTACCAAGCTCAAAATTGATAGCCCAGTGCTTAGAAACACGGAATGTGTTCATGATACCGGCATGAACAGTGATAGAACCGGTCAGATCATCACCAGACTCATGATCGAAAGTCTTTCTTGCACCCCAACCTGCACCTACATAAGGAATGAAGTTCCAGATGCGCTCCTCGTTGTAGCCCCAGATAAGGTTGCTAAGGTTAAACATAGCATCGAAGTGGAAGTTCATAAATGTCTTGTGAGGAGCCTCCTCATAAGTCTGAATGTTGATGCCGTTGTAAGCTACTCTCCATCCAAAACCGGGAGTGTGCCATTTACCTGCGTAAACCTGAACAGCGGGAGCCATGTGATCGAAGAGGCTCTCACCATTCATGTAAACACCATTGTAAAGGTTTACACCACCATTTACACCCATAAACCAATTGTTGCCGAATGTGTTGGTAACGTACTGATTCTTCTTAGTGGGAACTACGACCTCGCTAACAGTCTCCTGTGCATAGGAAACCATTGCAATACTAGCAATAGCTAGTGAAATCATAAACTTTTTCATACTTAAACTAATTAGATTCTATAATTAAATTAATTCTCTTTATCACTTCATATATTGTAAAAACAGCTATATCAGTTATTTGTTTAGCGACCGACCCCAAATCAAGCAGGCACAAACAGCCACATAACTATACATGCATAGTATTTTACTTTGCAAATTTACATAAATTTCACAAAGAGGTATTAAAGGATTACACAAAAGAATAAAATATTAACATTATTTAACAACCGCACGCATCTACAAATATTATTTACCGAAAAAACGGGATATTTCTGTATCCAGTATGGTATGAATAACAGGTGCTCCATCGGGGGTGTGCTGCGGCATCTCTGTTGCAAACAACTCATTTATGAGCGTTGCCATCTCGACAGGCTGCAGCACCTGCCCCACAGGCACCGCCATCTGCTTCGCCATTGAGAGAGCCATTTTTTCATACAACTTTTCCTTGGCGTCACCGATTTGCTCAATTACAGAATTTATAATCTCCATAAGCAACATGGTGGGATCGAGCCCATCAAGCCCCGAAGGAACACCCTGTAACACATATGTGCCACCGCCAAGGGAAGAGACATCAAAGCCCAGATAGGACAACTCCTCAATTATATTTTCAAGTGCAAGGCTCTCGGTAACGGAAAGCTCCACTCGCTCCGGGAAAAGCAAACCCTGAATAACACCACGTTTGTCATACAGTTGTTTACGATATTTTTCAAAAAGGATTCTAACATGAGCTCTGCGTTGGTGCACCAACATGAGCCCTGTTTCTACCGGAACTAAAATGTACTGACCTTTATATTGTGCAATGGGCTCAAAAGCTACCGCCTCGCAAGCATCGGACAAATCCAAAGAATGTGAAGCGAACAGACCCTCGACCGGAGAATCGCTAATCTGCACCTCACGTTTATTTTGCTCCTTATCTACTCCTTCATACAGTTTCTCCCAATATGCATTATCTGCCGAGCGATACTCCGGCGCAATCTTTTTGAAAGGATTGTATGTGGGGTCGTAATTCACCTTTGGCGCAGAAACCGGCGCCCGGTCCTCGCCTCCCGATATATTCATAACAGGTATCTCGGGTATCTCATCGGAACAAAAATCGAGACCGGGAACCACGTTGAACCTGCCAAGAGATTCACGCACGGCTGCATGAATAATCTTCCACAGGCTCGTCTCATCTTCAAATTTTATTTCGGTCTTTGTGGGGTGTATATTCACATCAATGCGAGAGGGCTCCACATTAAGACACAGGAAGAAAGGCACCTGCTCACCTGCGGGAATGAGATTTACGAATGCCTCCTGAACAGCCTTTGAAAAATAGGCATGGCGCATATAACGCCCATTAACAAAGAAATACTGCAGAACTCCTTTCTTGCGGGCGCTTTCGGGACCACCCACAAAGCCCTTGATTTTTATAAGAGTGCTATCCACTGCCACCTCAACAAGATGAGTGTTTATCTTCTTGCCGAATATATTTACTATTCTCTGACGAAAAGAAGAAACAGGCAGTTGCGACAGTTCTATGCCGTTGTGAAGGAGCGAAAATTCCACATCACAGTTTATAAGCGCAACCCGTTCATACTCCGACACGATATTATTCAACTCCGTCTGTGTTGATTTCAAGAATTTTCGGCGCGCAGGAATATTAAAAAAGAGGTTCTTAACCTTGAAATTACTCCCTACAGGTGCCGCAACCGCCTCCTGCGCCAACAACTCGGAACCGGAAAACTGTATCCGTGTTCCCAGCTCGTCATCGGCACGACGGGTGGTGAGTTCCACCTGCGACACAGCGACAATAGAGGCAAGAGCCTCGCCGCGGAAGCCCATAGTATTCAACGCAAAGAGGTCCTCGGCTTTCTTAATCTTTGATGTTGCATGGCGCTCAAAAGCCAAACGAGCATCGGTCTCGGACATACCCACACCATTGTCTATAACCTGTATGAGAGTGCGCCCGCCATCGCTCACAAGCACCTGCACTTTTGTGGCACCTGCATCAATGGCGTTCTCCATCAACTCCTTAACAACAGAAGAGGGGCGTTGCACCACCTCTCCCGCTGCTATCTGGTTGGCAACGGAATCGGGCAATAAATGTATAATATCCTGCATCGTGTTTTTTATTCGATTTTAGTTTAGAAGCTCCATGAGCCTGTCAACAGATAATGCAATACAAAGATTGCAATCAAAAGAGCCACAATAAGTGTCTGTGTTTTTATATAACCCGGGTTCTGCTTGCGACGTTTAAGATGAGTGGTTGAATCGACAAAAGCACCCTCAATGCGTTCTTTGTATGAACCCTCTGCGGGAGGAATAAGCCCTAAATCACGCTTGGCTTTTTCCTCAATCTTCTCAAGTTTCTCGCGCCGTTCATCAACATATATATATTTGTGTTCGAACTTGCGGGGAGCACCCATTTTGAAAAAGCCCATAATTACTACTCTTTTTTATTTTTATTAAACCTCTCAAGCGAAGGCAACGGGATGCGCTCGTGGCGAATAACCTTCAACATCATATCCTTCTCTTTGCCTCTGCTGTTAAAAATATCCTCTTTACTTAGCGGACGCACATAGTCGAACCACCCGAAATTCTCAAGATATTTTGCCTCGGCAGGAACCTTGCTCAGCGGATAGAACACCCCTTTTGACTGGTTGGGCACAACGATTCTATCCATTTGCCCATCTTTCATATAAGCAGAAATCTTGCCTGCAAGCGTTGTATTCATTCCCACAAGCACGCTATCCTCGTCCATGGGGAAATATATAACATTTGCGCCACCGATAACATGCATCTCTTTCAGCTTTCCATCGGCAAAATAGAATTTCATCTCTCTACCATTTATCTGATTGTAATTGACAGAATCCATTGCCTCGGCATAAAGCGTCTGTTTTATTACATGCACCCAGTCAATGGAAGTGCTATCCATATACATTTTTATCTCCTCGCCCAGCAGCTGAATACCTTCGTTCCACAAAATAGGGTCTTTATACATTGTCATACATGAATCGCGCGAATCGAACACAAGCGAGTCACACGATGCCTGCATGCTGTTACTGAAAGCCCTTACACCGTGATATGCTCTTATTTGACGATAGAGCGAATCGGAATCAACATTTCCCGACACTGCCCATATGGTATCGGCGTGCAGAAAGAGAGAGTCTTTTTGCGAGAAATCCACCACCACGGCCCTATCTGTTACATAAGCAGAATCGGAAATTTCATTCATATAGCCATATTCACCAACGAGCATATTGCGATTTTCGGGATCGATGTAACGTATATCGCCAAAAATCTCACTTACTCCTGCCGCAATGTCATAGAAGATAGAATCGGCGGTTACATTCTTGGCACCATTATTAAGGACCGAACGTTTGAGCAATGTAGCTTGACGGCTTGCGGTGTTGTAACGCCCAAGCTCGGAATATATATGATTCTCGGCACCATTGTAAATATCGGTAGGTCCCACTATTGTTGCCACCTTTGTAGCAGTATTGTAAACAAGTGTGTCGGAATGCAGATTAAATTGCGGATTCGTGAGACTCACCTCATCATTGAATATTGCCTCTTTGGTACCTACACGATATTCACCCCACATCGACTCAAGCGTACTTTCTCCATCGAAAAGAGACCCGCCGTTGAAATAATATCCAAGGTTTATATTGCGATCAAAGTCAAGACTATCGGTCTCGAGCACAGTCTCCTTGTCTATAAGACGCACATTATTGCGCACACGGGCAAGGTTGGTGTTGCCGTCGTACTCCAAATAATCGCCATAGAGAAAAAGCGTATCGCCCTGTTCCATCTTGACATTGCCAAATGCACGAACCGAATTTTTCTTGGAATAGAAATAAGCGCTGTCGCAATACATATACATACTATCGCGACGAAAAGAGACGTCACCCACGAGTATGAAAGCATCGGGCACGCGTTCCTTGTCAAACTTAGTGCTATCGGCATGCAGCATATACACATAGGAAGGGCTTTTAGAGACAGTGCTATCGGCAACTTCACCGGGCCGGGCAACCTGCGCCTGCATTGCCGACACCACAAACAACAGCAATATCAATACATTTATCCTGTTCATGCCACACAATCACTTTTTGTCATCATAGAATACCCAGCCCTTGAATTTGAAATCTTGGGGCTTGGCATCACCATTCAGGCGTACATAAGTAGTTTTCTGTTTTTCACGAATCCACTCTGCTGTGCGCTCCTCGCTCAACTTATTCCTGTAAAGCTCTTGCAAAATCTCGTAATCATCTTTCACATTCGCCTTGTGCGCGTCGATTCTCGCTCTCAATTTCACAATGGCACACACGGTCTTGCCATTTTCGAGCATCATTATAAAAGGCGAAGATACATCACCCACCTGCATTCCATCAACGGTACGGGCCACATCAACCGGCAGTTCATGCAACTGAAAACGCGGAGAACCGGTCTTTTTATTATACATAATTCCGTAGTTGTTATGAGTATCCTTGTCGAACGAGCATGCAAGCACCGCCTCCTCAAAACTTATTGAATCGTTTTTTATATCAACAGCAACAGAATCGAGAGTAGCCAACATTGTCTCTATGTTGGAATCTGAAATCTGCGGCTTGCGCAATATGTGGCGCACCTTGATGCGGTCTCCTCGTTTATCAATGAGCTGAATTATATGAAAGCCATATTCTGTCTCAACAATCTTTGATACTTTATTGGGATCAGTGAGATTGAATGCCACTGTAGCAAATTCCGGAGCGAACTGCCCACGTCCCATATAATCCAACTCACCGCCTAAGCGTGCAGAGCCGGGGTCCTCGGAATAGAGCAGAGCCAATGTGGAGAAGCTTGTTTCCCCATTCATTATGCGATCGCTGTATTCGCGCAGCTCCTCCTTCACACGATCTATCTCTGCCATATCAACAGGAGGCTCCATTGTGATTATCTGCACCTCAACCTGCGACTGCACAAAGGGGATACTATCATCGGGCAACGCCTCATAGAAACGGCGAACCAAAGCCGGAGACACCTTTATGTCGCCAACAATCCTGTTCTTCATCTCCGACATTGTATAATAGTTCTTGAGATTCTCATAAAGCATCTCGCGAATCTTGCTCATAGACATCTTCTGATACTCCTCGAGTTTCTCCTTGGAGCCGGCACGCTGGATATAGCCATCAATTTGCGCATCTACTTGACGCAAAAGCCTTGTCTCGGGAATCTCCACGCTATCAATCACCGCTTGATGCAAGAACAGCTGCTGAACAGCAAGGTCCTCACCCACGACACTATAAGGGTCACCGTCGAATTTGCGTCCTTCGAGAGTCCAATACTTTATCGCTTCCTCAATATCCGAACGCAAAATAGACTTATCACCAACCACCCATTCTACACGGTCGATAACATTATCCTGTGCTTTTGCATTGTTGTTCGTCAGAAACAACGCTACGGCACACAACGCACACAAAATATATCTGTTCATATTTCCAATCATTATATTAAAACGGCAACAAACAGTTGCCACTGTCTAATCGTTGTAATATTTTATATGACCACCCTGCACTGCCTCGTCATAAAGGATATGTTTTTTATCCTTTATAAAATCGGCTTTTTTTGTATTGACAAGCAGCCCGCGAATCTCGGCCTCCACCAGCTCAATGGGTTTCAGTTCCCCCTTACCCACAAGAGTATCGGCAGAGAGAAAATATACATATTCCTTATCATTAAATTCTATTGCCGCATTACGAGAGAGACGCTGCACGAGTTCCTCTTTCGTCAAAGGGGTCTTTGCCGCAATGTCAGAGACTCTGCTCCAGGTCTCAACAAAATAATCATACCGGACACCATTGGCAAGGCTGTATTTTTCAAGCTTCTCAAGGTCATCTATTGCACGGCTGCGATACCAGCGACGCAATGAGGACAACTGGGGAGCACCCTTTTCCACCCTTAAAAACAGGCCTCGCATTATAGGCTCTTCTACCTCAAACATAGGATTGTTGGCATTGTAGAAAGCCAGAATCTCTTCCGGGGAAATCTCGCTGCGAAGATGCTGTTCAACAAGACCTTCTTGATAAATATTCAACACAAGACTGCGCCTGTAACTATCGACAAGTTTATCAATCTCCCGCGAGGAGGGCACATTGCGCAACGCAACATTATAGAAGACCGCCTCCTCGACCCAACGATTTATATAATCGTTTACATATTCGGCACTATCGGCAACGGGAGGATTGGCAGCATAGAAACGTTGTACATCTTCTACATACAAGAACTCTTTTCCCACACTCACAAGCGGCGTTCTCCCCCTGTGCATAATCTCCTCTTCGCACGATACAAAAAGAAAAGCACTGAGCATCACAAAGAGAGCATATTGAATTTTAACAGCCTGTTTCATTGGTACTTATTATAAATGGGAAAGAAGGAGGAAGACCCGAACATTGTCTTTGATTCTGTTCAGGAGCACCTCCAATATTCTGCAAATATACAGAATATTATGTGCTAATTGTGATTATTAACTGTTTTTAGCACCTCTTTGTTAATTATAACTTTGTACTTCTTACGAAGTTTCTTAACCCACTTTTGTTCTTTATATTTATTATAATCATCGGCAACAGCACCTTTTACGTCGGCATAAGATTCGGGAGTTTCAATCTCCTTACCCACTACTCCTGTAAAAGGAAGAGACTTTATTGCTTGCCCGCCTTCACCTTGCCCAAAAGCAAGTTTATCGACCCACTTATTATCGCCTATGGCATATATACCGAGTTCTAAACGTATTATGCGTGCAGAATCATTGAGAAAATATTTCTCTACAATGGCGCGATATTCATCAACATGCTTGCCTGCAAGATGTTTTTTTGCACTATCGAGCACCTCCTGTGTTGCAGCATGCACCACAGCACCTTTGAAACGGGGAGTCTCAAACTTATATTTTTTCTTATTCTTCTTGAAGAACTTGGCATGAGCCTCATCTAAATCCTCTCCGCTGTTCCAGACCTCACGGTTAGAAATCTCAAAAAACAACAGCCCTTCGTAATATTCGCGCATCAAACGACCAAACTCGGGATATTTTGTTTCAAGCAGGCTGTCTTCGCGTGCAAGCGCCTGTTCCGGTGTGAGATTACCACCCATCTCCTGCGCAAGAGCAAAGCCCCTTTTCATCTGTGCTGCTTTGCGGATATTCTGCTGCTCAAGCATCTTCATTATACCCTCCTTGTACTGTTCAAATGTGCCGAACGGGCGCACCGAGACACGTTTTACAATGTGATAAGCGGCAGGAGAGCGGAACGGGGCAGAACATTCGCCATCGGCAAGAGCAAACGCAACCTCCTCAAACTCCTTGTATGCCTGCCCTCTCACAATCTCAACAGGGCGCAAGGAACTTGCAGGAATACCGACAGAAGCACCGGCCTCCTCGAACGTTGCGCCGGCCTGCAACAAAGCATATACCGAATCTATACGGGCTTTTGTTGCTGCCACAGTTTCATCGGTTGCTTTTTGCGACAATCTTAATGCAATCTGCTCAACTTTCAAAATCCCGTCGGGACCTATTGTTGCCGAATCCTTTGCATAAATTCTGTATGCTTCGTCTTCTATAAAACTCTTGTCCGTGAGATAATCCTCGGCAAGAGCATCGCGGTCTTTCTTAAACTCCGCTTTGAAAGAGGAGAGGGTGTCAAGCTGTTGCGCAAGAGCCTCTGCTACCTTCAATTTGAAATTGACAAACAGGGGAAGATACTCCTCGGCGGCCTGCCCTTCGCTCACATTGTTCTTGTTGAACGCATATTCAAACTCTGAGCGGGTTATATCCTTCCCGGCAATAGTCATCAGCACAGGATCGCTCTCCTGTGCTACAAGAGCCACAGAAGAGAATCCCATGAAAAGTGTCAAAAATATTCTGCCTATTTTCATATATATTCTGTTATTCGGGGCGACTGTAATTGGGCGCCTCGCTTGTGATTGCAACATCGTGTGGGTGACTCTCCAGAACACCGGCATTTGTTATGCGCACAAACTTTGCGTTATGCAGGGTCTTTATATCGGGAGCACCACAATAGCCCATACCGCTGCGCAAACCGCCAACCAACTGATAAATAACCTCGTTAAGAGTACCTTTATAAGGAACGCGGGCTGCAATACCCTCGGGAACGAGCTTTTTCTTGTCGGCTGTGTCGGCCTGGAAATAACGGTCCTTGGAGCCACACTCCATAGCCTCCAACGAACCCATACCACGATACGACTTAAATTTACGACCGTTGAATATAATGGTATCACCGGGAGACTCCTCGGTGCCGGCAACAAGCGAACCAATCATTACGCTGTATGCACCTGCAGCAAGAGCCTTAACAACATCGCCCGAATATCGCAAACCACCATCAGCAATAAGAGGAATACCTGTTCCTTCCAAAGCTTTTGCCACATCGTAAACTGCCGACAGCTGGGGAACACCCACACCTGCCACCACACGGGTTGTACAGATTGAACCGGGACCGATACCCACCTTAATGGCGTCGGCTCCTGCATCGGCAAGCATCTTTGCTGCCTCACCAGTTGCCACATTACCTACAACAATATCAATCTGCGGGAAGGCAGCCTTTGCCTCTTTCAATTTATTAACAACACCGGCTGAGTGTCCATGAGCAGTATCAATTACAATAGCATCGACACCGGCATCTACGAGCGCCTTTATACGCGCCATTGCATCAACGGTTACGCCCACTCCGGCAGCAACGCGCAAGCGCCCTTTAGCGTCCTTGCATGCCATGGGTTTATCCTTAGCCTTTGTTATATCCTTGTATGTTATAAGACCTACCAGCTTGCCATCGTTATCCACAACAGGGAGTTTCTCAATCTTATTTTCACGCAATATTGTTGCAGCAGACTCCATATCGGTTTTTTGGCGAATGACAACAAGGTTCTCACTGGTCATAACCTCGCTTATGGGGCGATTCATATCCGACTCGAAACGAAGGTCGCGGTTGGTAACAATACCCACAAGCTTTTTATCCTCGTCCACCACTGGAATACCGCCAATATGGTACTCTGCCATTAAATCCAGAGCGTCCTTGACCGTTGCTGTAACTTTTATTGTAACAGGGTCATATATCATGCCGTTTTCGGCACGTTTCACAATCGCTACCTGATGTGCCTGCTCGGCAATAGACATATTCTTGTGAATAACACCGATACCACCCTCACGAGCAATGGCTATAGCCATCTTTGCCTCGGTAACGGTATCCATGGCAGCCGTCACAAAAGGAACATTAAGGTCTATGTTTCTTGAAAACTTTGTCTTCATGCACACCTCTTTGGGCAACACCGTAGAGTATGCGGGGATTAGCAACACGTCATCATATGTGAGACCATCGATTGCAATTTTTTCTTTAATAAAATCGTTCATTTATGTATGTTTTATTATTTTCATTAATTACCCATTTCCGAGATAAACTTCACACGCACAAGACGAATTTCCTCTTCGCTGTAATCGGCGCCAAGTTCATCTACCGCAGCGTTGATATTATCGGTATCTGAATTCTTGAAGTAGTCGTATATCTCTTGAATATTCTCTTCGTCCATTATCTCCTCGAGGAAGTAATCAATATTCAGTTTTGTTCCCGAATATACTATCTTCTCCACATCCTCGAGCAAATCTTCAAATTCCACACCCAGGCTTATTGCCAAATCGTCGAGTGCCACCTTGCGGTCAATGGCATTGATAACACCCACTTTAAGCTTGGATTTATTGGCAACCGTGCGCACGCGGAAATCCTCGGGACGATCTATCTCATTTTCCTCGCAATGGCGTTTGATAAGAGCGCAGAACTCCTCACCATAGCGTTTTGCCTTGCCTTCACCAACACCCGGGATATTTTTCAGTTCCTCGAATGTTATGGGATAGGTTGTTGCCATCGCCTCCAACGAAGGGTCCTGGAATATGACATAGGGCGGGAGCTCGAGTTGTTTCGATAATTTTTTACGCAGGTTTTTGAGCATCGCATACAATTCGGGATCGACGGCAAAGGTACTTCCACTCTGCACAACAGCCTCTTCCTCGGTAAAATCCCTATCTTCGACAATCTTGAAAGACTTGGGATTATCCAAGAACTTGCGTCCCTCTTTTGTAACTTTCAAAAGACCATAATTTTCAACATCCTTGTCAAGATAACCGGCTATCAAGGCCTGTCGTATAACCGCATTCCAGCGTTTTACGTCCTCATCTACTCCACAACCGAAACATTCGAGTTCGTCATGCATATGGAACTGGATATCGGCAGTTTCCTTGCCCATCAGCACATCTATAACATACTCTGTCTTAAAGTTCTCTTTTAACGCGAGAATTGCCTCTATAACGGTTTCGAGCAACTCTTGTGCCTCTACCTGCTTTTTGGGAGAGAGGCAGTTATCACAATTTCCACAATTTTCCACTTCGTAATTTTCACCAAAATAATGTAACAACAATTTTCTGCGACAAACCGAAGACTCGGCATATGCGGTGGTCTCATGCAAGAGTTGCCTACCGATATACTGTTCTGCGAGCGGCTTGCCTTCTAAGAATTTCTCAAGTTTTTGCAAATCTTTGCTATTGTAATAGGCTATACAATGTCCCTCGCCACCATCTCGTCCTGCACGACCGGTCTCCTGATAATAGCCTTCGAGACTCTTGGGGATATCATAGTGTATTACATAACGCACATCGGGCTTGTCTATGCCCATTCCAAATGCGATAGTTGCCACTATCACATCTATCTTTTCCATGATAAAATCGTCCTGCGTCTGCGACCTAACGGCTGAATCCATTCCTGCATGATATGCCTTTGCAGAAATTTCATTAGCCTGCAAAACCTCGGCAAGCTCTTCTACCTTCTTGCGGCTCAGGCAATAGATAATGCCCGATTTACCCGGATTGGATTTAATATATTTAATTATATCCTTATCGACATTCTTGGTTTTTGAACGCACCTCGTAATAGAGGTTGGGACGGTTGAACGAGGATTTGAAATCGGGAGCGTCCTGTATGCCAAGATTCTTTTTTATATCATCGCGCACCTTTGTGGTAGCAGTCGCAGTGAGAGCTATCACCGGAGCCTTGCCGATTTCATTGATTATGGGACGTATGCGACGATACTCGGGACGGAAGTCGTGCCCCCACTCCGATATACAATGCGCTTCGTCTATTGCATAGAAAGATATTTTTATACTTTTAAGGAACTCCACATTATCCTCTTTTGTAAGCGATTCGGGAGCAACATACAGAAGTTTGGTCTTGCCCGATGCGACATCGGCTTTCACCTCCTCTATCGCCTGCTTGGTGAGAGAGGAGTTCAAAAAATGAGCAACACCATCTTCTTCATTAAGATTCCTGATAGCATCAACCTGATTTTTCATCAGAGCTATCAATGGGGAAATAACTATGGCGGTACCCTCCATAATGAGTGAAGGCAACTGGTAGCACAGCGACTTACCGCCACCGGTAGGCATCAGCACAAAGGCATCATTTCCTGCAAGGAGATTTTTGATGACCGCTTCCTGATCCCCCTTAAATGTGTCGAAACCGAAGTTCTCTTTCAGAACCTCTGTCAATTTGTACTTCTTCGTCATTTTACAATATGCCTATTTGCTAACAAAGTTATAAATATCTC
>CAYRFX010000060.1:0-13012 GCA_964423665.1 uncultured Bacteroidaceae bacterium
TGATAATGCCGCCATACTGTTTGTCCCAGCCCCACTCCCACGACCAGTCGAGGATTTGCAAAGCCTGCTCGGTGAGCTCCTTTTCCCAACCGCGGTGCTTCGCCTCCTCTAACAGGAACCAGGCGGTTTCTATGCAGTGTCCGGGGTTAATGACACGCCCGTTGCAGGTGTCTATGAATTCTCCGTTGGGACCCACCATCTCCAATAGGGCATTGAACTCGGGTTTCATAAAGTCCTTGAGCGATGCTATCGACTCGTTAATCTGTTGGTCGAGCACGGGGTCGCTTATCACATTGCGTATGCGCGATGCGGTGTTTATGAGAATCATCACCAGAGAGTGTCCCTTTGCCTGCAGGCTTTCGAGGTATTTGGGCTCCATATACCCGGGGGTAGCCACAAACTTGCGTATGTCCTTGAACAGGGCAAGTGCCTTTTCGGCATAGCTCTTGTCGCCCGATGCCTTTGAGTACTCTGCCATAGCAATGGCGGCAAAGCTCTCCGAGAATACATAACGGCGCTTGCGCAGCGGTGTTCCGTCCGCCTTCACCTCAAAATACATACGCCCGTCGCTGTCGAAGCAGTGCGCCTCAATAAAGTCTATTGTGCTTTTTGCAGCGGCAAGCCATTCGGGGTTTTTCTCTATTGTGTTATATGCAAAACTGCACACAAAGGCGAAACGCCCTTGGAACCACACCGATTTTGTGCTGTCGATGAGCGAGCCGTCGCGGTCGAGGCAGGTGTAAATACCGCCGTTCACGCGGTCGAGACCGTTCTTAAGCCAAAAGGGCATGATGTTCTCGCATAAATCCTTCTTATAGCTCTCTTGCCACTCGGCAAGATATTTTTTCCAATCCATAGTGTTTAGATGCTTGGTCGTTAGATATCTTTCACTACATCTTAAAATTTATTGCAACGCTCAAAGAAGTTGATAGCCTCAAGCTCCTTGCGCATGGCTGCCTCTTCCTCGTCTGTCATATTCTGGAACGGGGTGCGGTTCTTGCCAAGGTCGAGACCTATGAGTTTCATAATTCTCTTACCGCCCACAATGTTGCCACGGTAATGGCAGATAACGTTGATAACATCTTGTGAGAAGTTCTGCAATTCGCGTGCCTTCTCCAAGTCGCCGGCGTTCCAAGCGTCAATGATGCCGGCAAGGTTGCAACCGTTGTAGTTTGTTGTTCCGCCTATGCCACCCTGTGCGCCGCCCATAGCAAGGCAGGGGAGAATGGTCTCGTCCTGACCGTGGAGCATATCGAACTTGCCGTTCTTGTAGAGGCGGCACTGGTTATATTCGTACATGCTCTCAAAAGTATATTTGATACCTGCGAAATTGGGGATGCGACCATCTACTGCCTCCAGGAATTTTACCATGGGAAGGAAGGCGCCGTTGAACGCGGGAATGTGGTAGAAATAGAAGGGGAGTTCGGGTGCAGCCGATGCAATCTCCTCGCAATATTTTACCAGCTCCTCAACACGGCTCACTTTGGGGAACGGGGGTGCCATAGCTCCAATACCGAATACGCCCAATTTTTGTGCGTGCTCAGCCATTCTGCGGCTCGATTTTACACAGGTGCTGCCCACATGTACGATAATCTTGAAATCCTTGGGAGCGGCTGCCACCCAAGCCTCGGCAAGTTTGATTCTCTCCTCCTCGGTGAGCATATATCCCTCGCCCGAAGAACCGTTGATAAACACACCTTTCATTCCATTCTTTGCAAGCATCTGTGCATATGCGGGAATGGGTTCATAGTTCACTTCGCCATTTTCATAGAACGGGGTAAAGGGGGCATCGATTAAGCCAATGATTTTTTCCATAGCATTAAATATTTTGATTAGTTATAATTAATATTCTATTATCGGTGCAAAAAAAGATAAAAAAAACAGAAAGTACAAATTTTACTCTATTTATCAGGCGGCTATGCTTTCAAAAAAAGTTTTTGTTTGTATAGCAAGCGCAGAATGAGGAACAATATAATGCTGTTTGCAGCGGTGAGCAACACACCATACCAGTCACCGCCTATATATTGCTGGGTGCCGTGTAACAGTGACGATGCTATGCTGCGGAAATTTATTATCTCTCCTATGAGGTAGGCTGTTATTGCATTGCAGCCATAGTATAGTAGCCACTCCCAGCCGTTGCGGTGCCCCTTAACATCAATCCACCAGTAGAAGATGGCAAGCAACAGATAGCAAAGACCGCCGCTGTAAACGGTCATACTGCCATTCCAGATGCGTTTTACCATAGGTTGCCACGCGTCCCACAAAAGACCGGCAGCTATAAGTGCTACGCCCACTGCCAATAAATAAAGTGCGGTGCGTTTGCGGTCTCCATCGCCGCTCTTTATGAGCGTGCCGGCAAGGCTGCCCATCGCCACGGTGCAGCAGAATGTGAGGCTGCTCCACACCCATGTGTAGTCGTACCACGGGGCGAATATCACGCTACCGTCAGCTGCAATTTGGCTTTGGTCGCGGAAACGCCCAAGAATGAATTTATCAACCTCGCAGGCAAAATTGCCCTGCGGTGTGTTGTCGCCCCATAGCACCATCGGTACGGTGTATATTATGAGCAGGGTGATGATGGCTGCCACTTGCGTGCGTGGTTTCAAGTATAGCACCAACGGCACGGTGAGCAGGTAACCCACGGCTATTGCTTGCAGTGTGTTGCTATAAAGATATACGGCATCGGGGTTCAGCGACAGTATATTTCCTTGCACCAAAATTCCTAATGCAAAAAGTATGACAAAGCGTTTTAGAACTCTTTTCCACAAAGCCGCTGCGCTGTTCTGTTTAAGATATTTAGGGAGCGAGAAGGGCATTGTAACCCCCGACATAAAGAGGAACAGCGGCATCACAAGGTCCCATGCCCGGAATCCTTCCCAGCTTGCGTGGTCGAGCTGTGCAAGCAGTGTGCTGTTGAGTGTTTCGTTGTTTATAGTGAGCAAGGCAGCACGCAACACGGGTTGCAGGCCCACAAGCATAAAAAGGTCGAGCCCGCGCAATACATCGAGCGATAGCAGTCTTTCGTTCTTTTTCATTATGGTTAATTGAATGGAATTATAGTTGCGAAGATAATCTTTTTTTTGCTTTATTAATAATAAATATCAATTTTGATGGCTCCCGTTCTCTCTTTTTTCTCTGTTGCCGGGAATTTGTTGTAAAATGCTGGTGCCTTTTGCAAGATTAAAAAATGTTTGTATATTTGCGAACAAATTGATATAAACTATGTCTGCAAAAGAATATACAATAAAACAGGAACTTGTTGCCCGTTTCGCAAAGGCAATGGGTCATCCTGCCCGTGTGGCTATCCTTCAATTTCTTGCCAAGCGTGATACCTGTTATTTTGGAGATATTCACGAGGAATTGCCAATAGCCAAGGCTACCGTGTCGCAGCATCTTAAGGAGTTGAAAGATGCTGGGCTTATACAGGGCGAAGTGGAGGCTCCCAAAGTGAAATATTGCATCAACCGCGAGAATTGGAAGCTGGCGAGTGAACTGTTTGCCGATTTCTTTGGGCAATGTGCGTGCAAGAAAGAGAGTTGCTGTACACCATAAATTAAAAGGAAATGATTTCTAATCGCGAAAAAGAAATTTTCAAAGTGACTTGGATTGGCAGTATTGTTAATTTTTTGTTGCTTATATTCAAATTTGTGGCAGGCATCGTTGGGCATAGTGCGGCAATGGTTGCTGATGCAGTGCACTCATTATCGGATTTCGTTACCGACATTGTAGTAATTGTCTTTGTTCGTATATCGGAAAAGCCCGAAGATGAAGGGCACGAATATGGGCATGGAAAATATGAGACTTTAGCTACGGCTATTATTGGTCTGATTCTATTCTTTGTTGGTGTAGGTATCCTGTTCAATGGTGCAAAGAGCGTCATTGATACTATTGGTGGCGAATCGTTGGCGGCACCAAGTATGTTGGCTCTTGTTGCTGCTGTTTTATCAATAGTTCTCAAGGAACTTTTGTATCGCTACACAATTTACAAGAGCAAAAAACTCAATTCTCAAGCTATGGTGGCAAATGCTTGGCACCATCGTAGCGATGCATTCTCGTCGATAGGTACGTTTATTGGCATTAGCGGAGCTGTTTGTTTGGGGGAACGATGGCGAATATTAGACCCCATAGCGGCCATCGTTGTTAGTTTCTTTATTATAAAGGTGTCTCTTCGGCTATTGAAACCTTGTGTTGATGAATTGTTGGAACGCTCTCTGCCTAAGGAGACCGAAAATAGGATATTGGATATTATACAATCTTTCTCCGAAGTTAGTGCACCTCACCATTTGCGTACGCGCCGCATTGGAAACCATATGGCTATTGAAGTCCACATCAGGATGGATGGAAAAATGCCTCTGGTTAAAGCGCATTCATTGGCGAGTGAAATTGAGAAAAGACTAAAAGATGAATTTGGAAATGAAACACATATAGGTATTCATATGGAGCCAACGAAATAAGGCTCTTTTTTTAGATGTAATGTTTGTTGTTTTGCGAATAACGAATAATGAATAACAAATACGATAATATGGAAATAAAAATTTTGGGCTCTTGTTGTGCCAAATGTAATGCAACCTTTAGTGTTGTGGAGAGAGTTATACGCGATAACCATCTTGATGTAAAACTTGCAAAAGTAACCGATATGATGGAGATAATGAGTTGCAATGTGATGACACTGCCTGCCGTGGTCGTAGATGGTAAAGTGAAAATTAAGGGGCGTGTGCCATTGGAGAGTGAGGTTAAAGAACTATTAGGCTTATGATACAACAATTTGCCGATTGGTTGGTGTATGCAGTCTTTGGTATAGATGCAGCCACATCATTGGGAGTAGCAGTCAATTTCTTTATCTACGATACGATAAAGATTGTTATTCTGCTTTTTGTCATCAGTTTTGTGATGGGAGTAATAAATGCTTATTTCCCTATTGAAAGGCTGCGACAATACCTCACCACTCACAAACTCTATGGCTTGGACTACTTTATGGCAGCCTTGTTCGGTGGTATTACTCCGTTCTGCTCCTGCTCCTCTGTGCCGTTGTTTATAGGCTTTGTAAAGGGCGGTATTCCATTAGGCGTTATGCTTACTTTCCTCATAGCCTCGCCATTGGTGAGCGAGGTGGCGATAGCAATGTTTCTTGGTTCATTTGGAGTAAAGGCTACACTTGTATATGTTATCAGCGGCACGGTTTTATCGATGATTGCAGGGTATATCTTGGGGCGTATGCACCTTGAATCTTATCTGAGTGATTGGGTAAAGAGTGCACAGATGCAATCCAACGCACAAAGCGAGCAATGGGAAGTGGAGAAAACTTCATTTATGAAGCGACTGCCCATCATTGCAAAAGAGTCTTGGGGCACTGTATGTGGGGTGTTGCTGTATATTATAATCGGTATCGGCATAGGTGCCGCTATGCACGGATTTGTGCCTGCTGGCTTCTTTGAACAATATCTGTCGGCTGCAAATTGGTGGGGTGTCCCCCTTGCCGTGATACTTGCAGTGCCTCTCTATGCCAACCCTGCGAGTGTGGTTCCTGTTGTTGAGGTGTTTGTGGCAAAGGGTATTCCGCTCGGTACGGCTATCGCTTTTATGATGGCAATCATCGGGCTCTCTATTCCCGAAGCCACAATGCTTAAAAAGGTAATGCGTTGGCGATTGATAGGCATCTTCTTTGGAGTAGTAACATTGTTGATAATCATTTCGGGCTATTTGTTTAATTGGATTTTATGAGAATATTGAATGATGGCTGTTTTTAATGAGATTTCTGCAATATTGTGTTTGCTTTTTCTTAATTTTGCCGTTGAGACAGATTCCTTATTATGAATATAGAACCTATTGCATATTTTCGCTCGGCACTCACAACAAAGTTTGGTGTGCCTCGCCAGAGCGGGCTCGCCGGTGAACTAAGCGGCACCATAGTTTTTGTGCCAAAATATCGCAATGCAGTTGCTTTGCGTGGGCTCGAAGGGTTCGATTACCTGTGGCTCATCTGGGGCTTTTCTGCCAATATCAGGCAGGGCGTGGAGTGGAGTCCCACAGTGCGCCCGCCACTATTGGGCGGTAACACGGCGATGGGCGTCTTTGCTACCCGCTCGCCCTTTCGCCCCAATAATTTAGGGCTCTCATCGGTTAAGATTGTTGCAATAGAAGATACCGTAGCCGATGGCGCGGTTATTCATGTTCAAGGAGCCGACCTCATGAACGGCACGCCCATTTATGATATAAAGCCCTATGTTGCATACAGTGATGCTCACCCTGCGGCACGCAGTGGCTTTGTCGATGAAAAAGCGTGGCAGTGTCTCTCAGTGAATATTCCGCAGGAGTATGAGAGGCTCTTCTCTCCGCAAGATTACAAGGCGTTGCAACAGGTGCTTTCTCTCGACCCTCGCCCGCAGTATCACGACGCCCCCGAAAGGGTTTATGGCATGCCCTTTGCCGGCTACGATGTGCGTTTTACCGTGCAGGGGAATGAACTAAATGTGGTGGAGATCGTCTTGTTATAGATGCTTGTTTGTTTACAAGAAAATTATTATCTTTGCAATGTAATTATTAGTACAGGTCGCTCATCGGCATAAGTAATCAGACCTTTAATTAGGCGGTTCTTATGAGTTGGGCGGCTTTTTTAATCACTTATGGATAAATTTGAACCACATAGTATAGACGAGAATGCAACAGCCGAGTTGGGCTTTTCGGGTAGTGTGAAGGCGGGATTCCCCTCTCCTGCCGAAGATGCGCGCGAGCATCTCGACCTTGTAAAGTTGTTGGTGAGGCACAAGGCTTCCACCTTCTTCTTCCGTGTGAGTGGGGTGTCGATGGTTGATGCCGCCCTCGACGATGGTGATATAATAATTGTGGATAGGGCGGTGGAGCCATATAACAACTGCAAGGCTGTCTGTTTTATCGATGGGGAATATACTGTTAAGCGTGTGGAGATTCACGAAAAGGGTGCCCGTCTTATGCCTGCCAACGAGAATAATGAGGCATACAAACCCATAGAGGTAACTGCCGATAATGATTTTCTTATTTGGGGTGTGGTAACCTATGTGATAAAGAAAATGTAACCATGTTTGCTCTTGCCGATTGTAATAATTTTTTTGCTTCCTGCGAGCGGGTGTTTCGCCCCGACCTGCAAGGTCGTCCTGTCATTGTTCTTTCGAGCAACGATGGCTGTGCCGTTGCGCGTAGCAACGAGGCAAAGGCGCTGGGTATAAAGATGGGGGAGCCCTTCTTCAAAATCCGCCATTTGGTGGAGAGGTATGATATCGCAGTATTTTCGGGTAATATGGCGCTATATGGCGATATGTCGCAGCGTGTGCGATGGGTGCTCGAGGAGTTTGCTCCGTCAATAGAGATTTACTCCATTGATGAGGCTTTTCTCGACTTGCGCGGGCTTGTGAATGTGGATTTTGATGCCTATGCAAAAAGCATCTCCAAGAGATGTTGGAAGATGACCTCGTTCCCTGTATCGGTGGGTGTCGCCCCCACAAAAACTCTTGCCAAAATAGCGTCTAAGCTCTGCAAGCAGTATCCAAAATTGCAAGGAGGCTGTTATATGCACCGCCCGCAGGATATTGAAAAGGTGCTGAAGAAATTCCCGATAGAAGATGTGTGGGGTATAGGTCGTTGCTCCGCTCCCAAATTGCGTGCGAGCGGTGTACGCACTGCGTATGATTATACGCGTCTGACGCAGCAGGCTGTGCAGGCAATGCTTGGTATTACAGGTGTGAGAACGTGGCGCGAGTTGCGTGGCGAGCCCTGCATAGAGTTTGAAGACGGCTTTGAGGCAAAGCAATCCATTTGCGTGTCGCGCAGTTTCTCACAAGAGATTTCCGATGCGGCAGTGCTGTGTGAGCAGGTTGCGAATTTTGCCTCAACGGTTGCTGAGAAACTGCGCAGGCAGAATTCCGTTGCCTGTGATATAACGGTCTTTGCCTATACCAACCGTTTCAATGATACAGCCCCACAGATATTCGGTAATAGGCTTGTGCACTTTGAACAGCCCACAGGCGAGCAACGTACAATAGTAACACAGGCTGTAGCTGCTGCGCGCGAGCTTGCCACGGGTGGTTACAGCTACAAGAAAGCCGGCGTTGTTGCTGTGCACATAATGCCCGCGCAGAATGTGCAGCACTCGTTGTTCGAGGATAGAAACACTCTCGAAAAGGAGGGTAGAATAAGTTCCGCTGTTGATGTTATTAACAGCACCTTTGGCAAGGGGACCATTAAATTGGCGGTGCAGGGCAGTGGTAAAATAAAGAGCTCCAGCGAGAAACAATCACCCCACTATACAACTTTGTGGAGCGATATTCCAACCGTGATGGTTAAATAGCGGTTCCTGCGCCTATCTCTTCAATAAGTGTCTTATATATTGGCGAGCACGAGAGCACCTCTTTGTTGCCGAAGATGAACATCTGCCTGCGTGCGCGGGTTATTGCCACGTTCAGTTTGCGGTCTATGGGCGTGCCTTTGGCATCGGGCACGGGTGCCGACAGAATATCTATTTGCGCGGGGCTGTTAATTGTGGTGCCGAATAATATTATCTCTCTTTGCGAGCCTTGGAAACGCTCCACCGTGTCTATTACAATATCCTTGCTGCAAGGAATATTAAGCATTGCAATCTCCTTTGTTACCATGGCTATCTGGCTGCGGAAAGGTACTATTACACCCACCTCGCGCGACGGGTTGCACGCGTGTCCGTTGGCTGTGCGCACCTTGTAATATGCTTGCACAAAGAGTGCAATCTCTTCTGCTTCCCGGCGGTTTATTTTGGGGTTGTTGTTCTCAGTCTCCTCCTTTGTGTCTATAAATGCAGCCCTTTTTGTTGCAACGATGCATTCTCTGTGGTCGTTGTTGTCGTAGAATGAATATTGTATCTCCTCCTGCTGATGGGGCAGCGGGATAGGCTCTAAAATACCATCGTAAAAGTGCTTGTTGGCAAAGCGGTTTATTGCGGGGTGCATGCGCCCCTGCCTGTAAAGGGTTGCGGTTATGCCCTCCACAGGGTTGTTGTGATAGTGGTTGTATAGCCTTTCAAAGAGCGATATTCCATAATCTGTTATTCCAATCTCGTTGAGCAGTTTGCTTTTTACCTTTGTGGTAGTGGCGTTCTGTGCCACCACGGCAGGCAGTTGCTTGGGGTCTCCTATGAGTATGAATTTTTTTATGGCAGTTTCGCCCTGTGGAGTGGTGGCGGCAAGCAGGCCTGCGAGTTGCGACTCCAATATCTGTGTGGCTTCGTCTATAATTGCCACATCGAACCTTTTCAGTGCAAACAGTTCTTTGCGCCCGGTGAGTGACGCCACCGTGCCCACAACGATGCGGCATTGCTGCATGGTGGCTTTTATCTGTTCGCGATTGGTGCAGTGTGCTATAATGTTTTTAAGCAGATGAGGACGATGCTGTTCGGCACAGCTTTGCTCGCTGCCTATGCGTATGTATGCAGGTTTCTGCGGCAGGCTTTCAAGTACTTCACATATCTCATCTACTGCGCGGTTGGTGTATGATGCAAGCAGAATGTTGTTGCAATCGTGGTCGTGAAATTCCTGTACTATGCTTTTCAGTGCCTGCGAGGTCTTCCCTGTTCCCGGTGGTCCCACAAGCATGAAAAGTTCTTCTGCTTGCTTGGCTTGCAATACAATTTTGTTAATATATTCGTTGGTGTATTGCCCTGTGAGAGTGCGGCTTTTGTTAATGCGTGGTGTGCGGCGTGCAAGCAACAGATCTATGCGTTCCGTAGGGGCGGTAAGTAGGCTGAAGAGGTCGCGGAAGGCTGCACGGAACGTGCTGTCGAGGTGGTCGTGCTCCATAGCGTAGCGGCTGCTGCGTGGGTACAGGTTGTGATTCCTCTGTTTGTGTCGCAGACGTATAATAACCTCCGTGGGCGTGATGCTCGTGAGTGTACCGCGTGTAACCTGTCTGTTCACGGCATTGTGTAGCTCATTGTCGCAGCGGTAGATGAAAACAGTGTCTCCGGCTCTGAAATTCGGGAAAAAGTCCTCGCGGTATTGCGGAATTGCGAGGGTTATTTCATTTATGCCTTCGTCGTCGTCGAAATCTTCTATTGCAAGGTCTGTGAGTATATTGCCATTCTCTATTTTTGCTTCTAATGGGGCGTTCCAAATATCGGCAAAGCTGCGCCCGCGCTCATAGTCGCCATTGCCTACTTTTGCAAGTTGCATTTCGCGTGCCACAAATGCAATGTTGCCGAAGAAATAGTCTTTTAGGAGTTCGTCGGCTTCGCGTATGGGAGTGAGAATCTCCTCTATGCGAGGTCGCAGATAGTTGCACCACAGCCTGCCGTTGTCGCCACGTTCGTTAAGGTCGTCGGCGGTGATGTTGAGCAGGGTGTTGCGCAGCCCATCTTTTCCCATTTCCATAAGAAGAGCAACAATCTTGTTGCGCAGCATAAGCACACGGCTAATCTCTGCCGGGCTGCTCTCCTCGCGGTAGAAACGCGGGTAACGTGAGTAGAAAAGGTAGGGGCGTATGGTTTCGCGCGGAATCTGCAAGGAGTAGCAGAGCATCTCCTTGTAAAGCGACATCTGTATTCTGTGTTCGGCTTTTGCGCCGCCGTTGAACTCATCTGCCTTGCCCGATTTCAACTCTATCAGGCTGCTGCAATCGCTTTGCAAAAGGTCTATTCGCCCCTGCAACCCCAATGGTTCACAGAAGAACGACGGCTCCAAATATACCTTGTCGTTACGTTTGCTATTCTCCATCTCTAACATGCCCGATGCTCCCACTTTCACCTGTATATTGTTGAATTGTTGGCGCGAAAGGGCAAAGAAATTATTGTCAATTTCGCTGCATGCCGATAGCTGCAAGGGGTATTCGCGGAAGAATCTTTTCATAGACTCGCCGTATGTTGCAGGGCTGTCGCTGCGCTCGTTTACGCAGTCGTCGAGGAACATGTTTGCAGCCTCTCCCAGCAGGCGTGCCGCGTTGTCGGTGCTTTTTTCAAAAAGATTTATTATATAGCCGATGGCTGGTGCACCATAGGGTTGCACGCAGCGGGCGAGCGAGGAGATATCTATCAAATAGTCGGGCTCTAAAATTATATCGCGGGGGTGCAACATGCCTTTTTCGTCTGTTGTGGCAGAAAGAATGTTAAGTTTGCAACCATCTGTGAGCAGCGGTATAAGTTCTCTGTATGTGTCGGGGAGAGCTATGGATATTACCTCTCCCTCGCTGTTGCGCCCTGTTATAATCCTCTCTTTGTATGCAGAGAATGTTATTTGCTCTCTTAAAACGGCTGCTTGCATTCTTCAGTCTCTTTATTCCTTTATTCTTATGGTGGAGTCTTTTGCCATAATTGTAGCAATGGAGTCGCTATATCGTGCTTGCAGTCTTTCAAACCTGCGCCAGTTGCGTTTAACTTTCTTTACAAACGACAGAGTTTGTTTCCAATCGCTGAACGAGCCGTTTTTGCACACACTGTCGGTGTAAAATTCGGGGAGTCCTTTGAGAATGAGAAAACTATCAACATTCTCGTTCCACACATATCGTGGGAAGCCGTGTTTTTCGGCAAGGTTCATAGCGTCGCCAATATGTCCTGCACCGGCATTGTATGATGCAAGAATAAAATTTGTGCGCTCGTCAAAATCTTCTATTCTGCGATATAGATGGTTGAGATAATCGAGCAACTCTGCGGCAGCCATAATATTGGTTCTTGTGTCCATGTGCAGTGAGTCGGGCACGCCCATGCCGCGCAATGTGGCCGGCATCACCTGCATTACTCCGCATGCTCCGGCTTCAGATGTTGCAGTGCTGTCGAAGCGCGACTCGGTAAAAGCAATGGCTGCTATAAGTTTCCAGTCCCACTGCAAGGTGTCGGCTGCCGCGCGGAAGTGATGGTCGTGGGGCGAAATTCCAACGTGTGGCGATATATATGTAATTTTGGGCTCGGGTGGCACGGGGATTAACCCATTTACCTTGCCGCGAAAAATAGCATCGCCCTCTGTTATTATTGCAACAAAGGCGGTTAAAAGTGCAAGCGGATATATGAATTTGGAGCTCATAGGTTATTTCCTCAAAAAGTAACCTATTGACATCTGCAAGGTCTTTATGGCTTTTGTGTTGTGCCCGCCTTGCGGAATTATTATATCGGCAAATTTCTTTGTAGGCTCTATAAACTCCCAATGCATCTCCTTAACAATGCGCTCGTAGCGCGAAATTACTGTCTCGGCAGTGCGCCCGCGCTCAATAACATCGCGTCTTATAAGGCGAATAAGGCGGTCGTCGGCGTCGGCATCTACATACACCTTGAGGTCCATGAGCTCTCGCAGTTCGGGATTTACAAGTGCCATTATACCCTCTATGATGATAATCTCTTTCGGCTCAATGTGTACAACCTCGGGCTGGCGGGTACAGGTGAGATAGGAGTAGGTCGGTTGGTCTATGGCTTTGCCCTCGCGCAGCATTGTTATCTGTTCTACTAGCAACTCCCAGTCAAAAGCATCGGGGTGGTCGAAATTTATAAATTGTCTCTCCTCCACAGGAACGTGGCTGCTGTCTTTGTAGTAAGAATCTTGTGGAATTACTACAACCGATGACTCGGGCAGAGAGTTTACAATCTCTTTCACCACGGTGGTCTTTCCCGACCCGGTGCCTCCTGCAATGCCAATTATATACATATTGTGTCTGTTTTTGTTGTTATGTACTTTGGGCAAAGATAAACTTTTCTTCTAATAAATGCCCTTAAAAGTTGCGAAAAGTTCATTGTGTATAGGCTGTTTTCGCTAATTTCAAACTTTTCTTTCATTTGCGGCATTTTTTTTGCCGTTTGTCTTAATTATAAGGAAAGAATTTATTAATTTTGCAGAAAATCCCGTAAAAGGGAATTTGCAGAGAAAATATTCAATTACTTTTAAAAGTATAATAACTATGGTAAATTTCAAAGAACTTGGCCTTGTAAACACTCGTGATATGTTTGCAAGAGCAATGAAAGGCGGTTATGCAATCCCTGCATTCAACTTCAACAACATGGAGCAGTTGCAGGCTATTGTTATGGCTGCAGTAGAGA
>CAYRFX010000061.1:0-12910 GCA_964423665.1 uncultured Bacteroidaceae bacterium
TTAACCTCTTTCTTTGCCATAATGGTTAGTTGTCCTTTATTATTAGGCTATTATTTCTAATTTAGTGCAAAGGTAATGGAATTATTTCAAAATCATTTCTGTAGAGGTCGTAAAAGTGTTTTGCGATATGCAGTTTAGTTTATTCCATTGGCTATATACCCAAAACGGACTAAACCTATTTGTTCGTTGACAGCGAAAAATATGCTGGCGAAAAAAAGAAATCATTGCAACTTCTCTTTTCGCCAGCATATCTATTTGGACTCGACAATCAACAATGCCTACACAGCACTACGACAAATGATGTTTGCAAATCGAGGTTTAGTTTATCCCGTTGGGTATATACTTAAAGGGAACTAAACCGCATTGAATATCGGTATTATAAAACCGGCAAGGAAAAGAAATATCCCTGCATCTTTTCTCGTTCGCAATAATTTTGTACCTTTGTGGCATCAAGAGTTATGGCATTGAAGCAAAACAATAACGAACTCTGAAATAGGAACGGTTGCTATCTCGTTACCCGATTTCCAAGCATCCCGAATAACCGTCTAATTACAAGATAATTGCAAATCCTGCGATTTTTTATTCTTAAAAAAACAGGGAGAAGAGAAACAAAAAAACAAAATTTAGCTGTATATTCGCGGTGCATTTTGCAACATACAGAATTACAAAAATCATAAAATATTATAACTATTATGAAAAATGTTCTTGTTATCGGTTCCACAGGACAGATTGGTTCCGAACTTACAATGACACTGCGCAAGCAGATTCCCAATGGTAATATTGTAGCCGGTTACATTCCCGGAGCAGAGCCCAAAGGCGTGCTTTTGGAGAGCGGCCCCGCTGCTATTGCCAATGTGTGCGATGCCAAGCAGCTTGCCGAGATTGTTGAGAAATATGAGATTGACACCATTTACAACCTTGCAGCACTGCTCTCGGCTGTTGCCGAGTCTAAACCTCTGCTCGCATGGGATATTCAGATGAATGGTCTTATAAATATATTGGAAATTGCCCGCGAGAAGAAATGTGCGGTGTTCACCCCCAGTTCAATAGGCTCATTCGGCCCCAACACACCGCGCGACAACACACCGCAGGACACCATTCAGCGCCCCAAAACCATGTATGGCGTAACCAAGGTGGCTACCGAGCTCTTGAGCGACTACTATTTTACAAAATATGGAGTGGATACACGTGCAGTACGCTTCCCAGGCCTCATTTCAAATGTAACACTCCCCGGTGGCGGTACCACCGACTATGCAGTTGAGATTTACTATGCAGCTGTTAAAGGCGAGGATTTTGCATGCCCCATTCAGGCAGGCACATTCATGGATATGATGTATATGCCCGATGCGCTTAAAGCAGCCATTGACATTATGAATGCCGACCCCTCGCGTCTCATTCACCGCAACGCCTTTAACGTGGCATCAATGAGTTTCGACCCCGAGATTATTAAAGCGGCTATCCAAAAATATATCCCCGACTTCAAGATGCACTATGAGTTTGACCCCGTGCGCCAGGCTATTGCCGACTCTTGGCCCAACAAGATGGACGACTCATGCGCCCGCAACGAGTGGGACTGGAAACCCTCTTACGACCTCGATTCCATGACTGTGGATATGATAGAAACACTGCGTAAACGATTTGGGAAAGCAGAATAAAGAATAGCGATATATAACACCTAAAGAGCGAGGGTGTGTCAAGATGTAGAATGACTATCATTTTGACACACCCTCTTTAATTTTGTCAAAAACATGCAGCCTTCAGCATTAAACACTTGATGGAGCATAGACACAGGCATACTCACACAAAAAAGCTCCGGGCCGCGATAAAACGCCACCCGGAGACACATAAAAAGTTCCCTTATTTTAATTAACTTTCTATTGATTGTAGTGAGGCTGTAATGTTATTTTACCAGCATCTTCTTACCGTTTACAATGTAAATACCCTTCTCTGTAATTACATCTATCTTGCGACCTTGGAGGTCATAAATCTTGGCAGTTCCCTGCTCGCTCATAATCTCCTCTATGCCGGTGGTGTTGCTTATGGTGCCGGCGTAGTTGGCGGGAGTGAGAGAGGTGATGCCGTCGGGGAGAGCAAGAACTATGTTGCTGAGGCTGAACTCGGCACTTGCTGCGGTGAAGGCGTCGGTGGCTCTCACGGTGATTACAAGCACGTCGCCGCTATAATTCTTGAACAGTGCATTGGTCTGTGAGGTACACATTATCTTGGTGGTGTTCTCGCTTATCTTGTTCGATGCGACAGAGTGTTTCTTATAGTTGGTGCGGCTGCCAAAGTCTATCATGTCGCACTCGTTCTCCTCGTCATAAACTATCTCTATGCCGGTGGGGAGGGTGAGCTCGAACTCTATCTGGCAGATATCGGTATCGGGGTTCTCCATGAGTACCTCTATCTCTTTCTCCTCACCTGCACCTATAGAGAAGGGTTCGATGGTGAGAGAGGATTGTGCTGCGCTACGGGTTTGTGCTGCGGCTTTCTTGGGGGCTGCGGCACTTGAGCTACTGTTCAGGATTATGTTCGCAAGGGCGGCAAAGTCGCTCACGTTCACTGTGCCATCGCCATTTACATCGGCTGCATCGGTGCTTTCACTTATATTCAAGATTACGTTGGCAAGGGCGGCAAAATCGCTCACATTCACTGTTGCATCACCGTTGATGTCGCCGGGGGTGTTAAATGTTCCGTAGATGGTGATATCAGCATCCGGCATAACAGGATAGTCCTCAATGTTAAGCCATTTAACAATATTACCCTCTTCGTCCTCTACATAAGGCGGTATTATAGCTTTGCCGGGTGTTACAAGCAACATCTTGTAAATTTTATCGTCAATCATGTATCTGAGTACATTGTCCTCGCTCGCCAGCTCCTCGATAAAGAAGAAACTTTCCCATTGGTCAGCTGTTGTATAAGAGGAGAGGTATTCCCCGGGGACAGTCAATGTACATGCAAATTTATTTATATCGTCTAACGCCTGGCTGCCGCAAACAGGGGGAAGAATTGCTCTGCTGGTTATTTTTGTAACCTTTTCACAGTCACTGAAAGCCTCCTCGCCAATAGTGGAGACATTGCTTCCGAATGCAAAATTTTCGAGGTTCAAACATTTGCTGAAAGCCCAGTTGCCAATCCTATCTACACCATCACCAACCACAATACTTCTGAGGTTGCTGCAATCGAAGAACTCATAATCATAAATGTCGCTCTCGGCATCGGTTATTGTTACAGTGCGCAATGTTTTGTTACTGCTGAACGGTGATGCACTTTCCGAGGGCTCATTTATATATTCAATCTTACAACCTATGTATAGAGAGTCGAGCAAAGTGCTATCAAACAATTTTGCTCCCAAAGGCATTTTCTTGTTCACGCCATCTTCTATTACCACATTTGCGAGCTTCCCACAGTTGCGGAAAGCATAGTCCTTTATTTGTGTTATTGAGTTGGGAATTCTTATCTCCTCTATTTTACCGCAACCCTCAAAGGCAGATTCCCCTATAAAGCCATCGTTCTTGAAATTAACGTTGGCGATAGTGTCACTATCCCAGAAGGCATAAGGCATAATATCGGTTACAGCCAATTTAACATTACTATACATTATAGAATCGCCAGCCACCACATTTTCAACACCTGCACATACATGATAATCGACAATACCACAAGTGCGGTTCTTTGCAGTAAGTTCCAGCGGAACATATACAATACCATCTACTACAAACAGCGTGCTCAGGAATCTAGAAATATGCACATTGCTCAACATTGTATATTGTTCGTTGGAAACATAGTTTATCTTGCCATTGAGCATATCACAGTTGCTTGGCGGCAAGTTGGTCAGCCAATAAACCTTTATCACGTTAGAGTCTTTAAAAGAGTACTGTCCTATGTATGTTACATCAACTCCCACAATTACGCTTGTGAGACCCGTGCAACCAATGAACGCTCCATCTTCGATGGTTTTCACCTTCTTGCCAAACACAAGCTCTTTGATAGAACTCATTCCTGTAAATGTGTTGCCCACAGAGGTGGTGTTTATCTCCACTCGCAGCAGATTAGTGCAGCCGTTGAACGCATTTGCCTCAATGGTTACGCCATTAGGAATGTTTATGCCAATGATAGAGGTGTTGTTTGCAAAGGCACTTGCGCCTATTGTATAGCCCCCGCCATAAACATTTTCGGGAAGAATAAGCTGAGTGGCAGTTCCAAGATATTCAACCAACACAGGTGCTGCGGTGGCAGACGTCTTAAATAGATAATCATCTATCAATTCAAAGACATTATCGGCATAATGAGCAACGTAACCATTATCGGTGTTGCCTATGACAATATTCAGTGATGAATATTATAAACCGTTTTCAAGTTCTCGCAACCATGGAAAGCATTATCACCTATTGCGGTTACAGCGGCGGGAATTCTTATGCTTGTGATTGCTGTATTGTTCTTGAATGCATCTGCATCAATTATATAATTCTCTCCATTGCAGGTAGCGGGGAGTTCAAGTTCAGTACTTGTTCCAAGATATTCAACCAACACAGGTGCTGCGGTGGCAGACGTCTTAAATAGATAATCATCTATCAATTCAAAGACATTATCGGCATAATGAGCAACGTAACCATTATCGGTGTTGCCTATGACAATATTCAGTGATGAATATTATAAACCGTTTTCAAGTTCTCGCAACCATGGAAAGCATTATCACCTATTGCGGTTACAGCGGCAGGGATTGTAATACTTGTTATTGCGGAATTATCTTTGAACACATTATCACCTATTGCATAATTCTCGCCGTTGTAATTGGCAGGCAAGGTTATTTCGGTATCACTGCCGATGTAAGCAACTAGAGAAACAGATGTAGATGAAAAACAATCATCGGTTGTGCCGGGGCGGGTTACACGAACCTCGGTGGGAACAAGCGCCTTTGTATCGCGCCCAACCATCTTAATATTGAATGCATTTACAGTTTGCGGGAATTTAATATCCAGATAGACGTAATCATCGGGGACTGTACCGCTACGCCAAGTAGAGTGATAGAAAGTAGAGTAATCACCATCGCAAAGAGCTGCTAAGCTGCCCTCGGTGCTTTCAAGGGAGTTGGTAGTAACATTTGATGCGGTGTAAGCTATCTTGTTACCATTGCCGTCATAAAACTCAAGCTCGCCAAGGGCAACTGCGGGATAACCGTTGTACATCGTTGTACCGGCACCGCCGTTCGTTGCAAGCACTGTGATGCGAACACCATTGGTGGAGGCTTCTATCACAGGCGACTCCCATACGTGGTTGTTGCCCGTCACTGTACCCGGGAGACCATCGGTGGTAGTATAAGATTTGGTGGTAGTATAAGATTTAATGTTAAACATAAAATCACCAACACCCCCATTGTAAGCATACACCTTGGCGGCATAAAAGGCAACATAACCATTGTCGGTGGTGCCTGTAACTATGTTCAACGGTGAGAAGTCATAAACGGTTTTTAGGTTCTCGCAGCCATAGAACGCCTCGCTTTGTATGTTGGTAACGCTATTACCGATTGTTACGCTGGTGAGATCGGTGCAACCATAGAACGCATAACTTCCTATGCTGGTAACGCTATTAGGAATTTCAACGCTGGTGAGACCGGTGCAACCATAGAACGCATAACTTCCTATGCTGGTAACGCTGTTGGGAATCTCAACGCTGGTGAGACCGGTGCAACCATAGAACGCATAACTTCCTATGCTGGTAACGCTGTTGGGAATCTCAACGCTGGTGAGACCGGTGCAACTTGCGAACGCATAACTTCCTATGCTGGTAACGCTGTTGGGGATGGTAACGCCGGCGAGGCCGCTGCAACCTTCGAACGCAGATTGCTTTATTTCTGTTATATCACTTGGAATAACCAAGTTAGTTACCTTTTCGCCATTCAAATAGAGGTTATGAGCATAACATAAGGGGTTGGAATAATAACCGAAATCTATTCTGCACCACGCTTCAAGGTTGCTAATATGCACCGCAGTGAGGTAGGTGCAATCTTCGAACGCAGAATGTCCTATGCTGGTAACGCTATTGGGAATTGTAACGCTTTCTAGCCAACTGCAACCATAGAACGCATTATCTCCTATGCTGGTAACGCTATTGGGAATTGTAACGCTGGTGATTGTGGTATTATCCTTGAACGCATCGGTACCTATCACATAATTCTTACCATTGTAGTTCTCGGGCAGAACAAGTGCTGTGTCATTGCCTGTGTAACCAACAAGAGAATTGTTGCTGATGATTGCTTCTCCTCCCGTGGATGCTACATTTATCTTGGTGGGTACACAACGCTGCGTGTTGCGCCCAACCATCTTAATATTGAATGCATTTACAGTTTGCGGGAATTTAATATCCAGATAGACGTAATCATCGGGGACTGTACCGCTACGCCAAGTAGAGTGATAGTGAGTAGAATAATCGCCATCGCAAAGAGCGGCAAGAGAGCCTTCGGTAGCCTCGAGCGAGTTGGTGGTTACATTGGACGCGCTGTATGCTATCTTGTTGCCATTGCCGTCGTAGAACTCAAGCTCGCCGAGGGCTACAATGGGGTATTCATTATACGAATCCGAAACATTTGTTGCAAGCACTCTGATGCGCACTCCACTGGTAGAGCTATTTATAACAGGCGACTCCCAAATATGATTGCTACCGGTAACTGTGCCGGGGAGGCCGTCGGCAGTGGTAAATTGGAGGGAGGTTACCTTTGTTCTTGCAAAAACGAAATCGCCTTCAACAGAGCCGTTTGGCGCATCAATAACCTTATCGGCATAATAAGCTACAAAACCATAATCTGTTGAACCTTTGCTAAACGTTAATGAAGATAGATTTATAACAGTTTTAAGGCCGGTGCAACCAGCGAACGCAAGACTTCCTATGCTGGTAACGCTATTGGGAATTGTAACGCTTTTTAGCCCACTGCAATCATAGAACGCATAAGTCCCTATGCTGGTTACGCTATTGGGAATTGTAACGCTTTTTAGCCCACTGCAACCATAGAACGCATTATCTCCTATGCTGGTAACGCGGTAAATTTTTGAGTTATAGATTTCTATTTGGGGTATAACAACTGCACCTGTAGTTGAATTACTTACACCAGCCACCTCTACGGTTAAATTACTCGAAGAGATAATGTTGTAGTAAATACCACCCCTAATAAAATCGTAGGCGCTTGCCACAATGCTACACAGCAGCAGCAATAATACTGCAAGCAGTTTTTTCATATAAAAATGTTTCATAATATTATAAGTTTTAGTTAATGTCCTAATTATATTATTGTTTTTCAAATTCATTGTACAATGAACAGAACTTGCAAATATACCACTCAATCAGCTCCTCAATAGGTTTATCTAATGTATCTGCAATAAGCCATGCCCATTTCTTTTTGTTCTTGGCTCCTTGTTTTTTGATAAACGCTATTTGGCTTAATGTGGAATTTCCTGAGATTATTTGGTTTATTCCATCTCTGCCGGTTTCGCCCTTGAATGTTTCAAAAGCAACATATGCCAAGTCATATCTTACACTAAAACTTAATACATAAGACATTTCATGAGTTGGCGATTTGATGCTGAGATATGGTCTTCCTGCCGGATTAGAAATGTTGCTTATATCATTTTCTGTCTTAAGCCTATCTACGATTTTGTTCCATAGCTCATCGTTCTGCTGTACGATTTGCGCCTGCATGATGCCTGCATTTGTTTTGATACTAATAGGTGAGGTTTCAAAAGGAGCTTCGACAATGTTCTTCTTAAGCATCTTGACTACTTTATCAAAATCTTTTTTGCCATAATGTTCAAGTATCAGGTCTCTTTCATATTTGGCTATTGCGTTGAGAACTTGGCTTCGTTTCACTCCATAAACAAATTCTCGCCCGGCTTTAACTTCGTAGTTTTCTGAAATTAAATTGCGATTATGATGCATGGAGGTTTCAAGCTGATAAACATCTTCGGCTAAAATTTTGCGTATTTTGTCATCTATTTTGCTGCTTTTTGATGGGTATTCAAAAATATCAAATATTCTGCATGGAACAGGAATGCCGGTGCGAACTTCACGGCTTATCCGCTTCATTGCAACATCCCATGCATCGGCATTGTCATCTTCGGTGGTGGTTTGCCCAATTTTAAGCCAACCACCGTTTTCTATTTTCAATTCCTGATTTGATACATAATTTTTGAATAAATGCAGTGGTCCAAAAACATAAATAATTGTTCTTTTCATCATCTTTGCAATTTGTATTCCATAGAAATATGTGGCGGGCTTTACCTTAATATCGTCTATTATTATAATTTTTGCCAAAATTAACCTATAATAAGGAGAAAAAGCGTTTCATTACGTTTCTTTTGCAATGTGGCAAGAGATTTGGTGCAATAATTATTATGTCTGAACTCTTCCACCGCAAGCACCCCCTTCTCTTTCCAAAGAGAAAGAGTTGTTTTGAAAGAAAATGCGCCTTTGTGGCAAAACAACAACTAATACTTGACGCGAAATAAACTTTTAGTATCTTTGTGGCAAAATAACAACCAATAAACTTGCCGCAAAATAAACTTTTAGTATCTTTGTGGCAAAACAAGAAAACTATGGAGAGTATAATTGGTCGCAAAAAGGAGCAAAAGGAACTTGAACAGATTTATAATTCAAGCAAGGCTGAGTTTGTGGTTGTTTACGGAAGAAGGCGTGTGGGAAAGACATATCTTATCAGAGAATACTTTCAGGATAGATTCGATTTTTACCATACAGCACTTTCGCCAATAGAACTTGAAGATGAATATTTAGCAGAAAAACAACTGCAAGCGTTCTATCATTCCTTGAAACGCTATGGCGCAAATGTTGAGAAAAAACCGGCAGATTGGTTCGAGGCCTTTGAGATGCTTATTACCTTGCTCGAGAGTAAAGGCAAAGATAAAAGACCGGTTGTTTTTATAGATGAACTGCCGTGGATGGACACCCCGCGTTCGGGTTTCATTACAGCCTTTGAGCATTTTTGGAATGGTTGGGCTGCCGGGCAAAAACATATTATGCTCATTGTGTGCGGCTCTGCAACATCGTGGATTTCCGATAAGCTCCTACAAAACAAGGGTGGGCTCTACGGGCGTACAACCTATGAAATGCACCTTTCGCCATTTACCCTTGGCGAATGCGAGGAGTATATGAAGAGCGAGGGCATTATTATGGATCGCTACGAACAACTGCAATGTTATATGGCAATGGGCGGAATACCATATTACCTTTCTTATATAGATAAGAGTGAAAGCCTCACACAGAATATCGACCGTTTGTTTTTCGATAAGAAAGGCAAGTTGCGAGGAGAATTTGACCGCTTGTACGCCTCGCTTTTTGCATCGCCGGAAAAATATATAAAAATAATAAAACTACTTTCCCGGAAACGTGAAGGATATACAAGGGAGGAGATTGCAAAGGAAACCGGGCTGCCATACGGCGGTGGATTGACAAAAATGCTCCGGGCATTGGAGAGCAGCGACTTTATTATGCCTTATGTCTATTACAAACACTCGGTGCGAGAGGTGTATTACAAACTCACCGACCTATATACATTGTTCTATCTCTATTTTATTGACAAAAAGAATGCCGGGCCCGACTACTGGAAAAATAATCTTATGTCACCGGCACTGAATGCCTGGCGAGGGCTTGCTTTTGAGGAGGTATGCTTTGTGCACCATGAGAAGATAAAACAGGCATTGGGCATTGCGGCTGTGCAAACAGAAATATCTCCGTGGCGAAGTAAATTGGCAGAAGGTGATAGAGCGCAAATAGATATGCTTATAGACAGAGCCGACAGGGTGGTAAATGTCTGTGAAATGAAATATTCCACCTCCAACTATACCATTGATAAGAAGTATGATGCGGAACTGCGCCGTAAATTAGATGTTTTTGCCAATGAAACCAAATGTCGCAAGGCATTGCACACAACCCTGGTAACGACCTATGGACTTACAAAGAATGAATATAGCGGTCGCATTCAAAATGTGATAACAATGGATTCCCTGTTCGATTGATGCGATGTCATTGACTCGTTTTGCTTTTCGTGCACCGCAGGGCATCACTTTCAGCGATGCAACCTGCGAACCGAGATGCCTCATTGCATTCCATTTCGTTCAGCATAACAATGTTTTGTGCGGGAGAAAAAGCGTTTCATTACGTTTCTTTTGCAATGTGGCGAGAGATTTGGTGCAATAATTATTATGTCAATGCAATTTTGTTTTATATATTTGTAATATGGAAAACAGAAACATTGAAAAACACGAGGCTTTGAAGTGCGCCATAGAGGAGTTGCTTGGGCGCAAAGTGGCAACCAAGCGCGATTATGAGTTCCTCTCTATGCGCATACTCGACAGAACGGGTTCGTACCTGAGCCCCATAACATTGCGTCGCTTTTGGGGCAACCTCGCCAATGGAAAATATGACACCAAACCTCGCCGTTTCACCTTAGACACGCTGGCACAATACACCGGTTACAGCAACTATGAGCAGTTCCAAAAGGAGCACGCCGGTGGGCAGGCCTCTGTGAGCAGCCGATTTTTGCTAAACAATTATCTACTGTCGAGTGTGCTCAATAAAGGGCAGCAGATTGAACTTTCGTGGTTGCCGCAACGCTTTGTAACGGTGGAGTTCCTTGGCTATGATATGTACAGGGTTGTCAATAGTATCAACAGCAAGCTGAGCAAGGGAGATACCTTCCACGTTGATGTAATAACGCAGGGCGAGCCGCTCTACCTTAATTGCCTTGTGCACGAAGGGGGCGCGCCCACACGTTATGTTTGCGGGCAGAGCAGTGGTGTAAAATTCAAAATTTTAACTAATACCATAAACGTAGATGAATAAGATGGTAGAATCTTCGGGTTTCTTGAACGAAAATATAAAGTTTGATAAGGTTGAACGTCTCACCTGCGAAGGTGGCACTTGCGAGGCGTATATTGTGCACATAAACGGCAAGGCTTATTTTATGAAACGCCTGCGCAGCCAATACAGCAACGACCCAAACTACAGACTAATATTCAACAAGGAATTTGAGATTGGCAAAACCATAAACAGTAGTTATATTCCACAATATGTGAGCATAGGCGAAGATGGAAATGGGCTCTACATACTTATGGAGTATGTGCAGGGAGTTACCTTGCAGGAGAAACTCGAAAAGGAGCCGGCTTTCTTTGATAATGATAAAAATGTAAAAAAAAATGATTGTGCAGCTACTCACAGGCTTGAAGTGGCTGCACGACAATAATATTGCTCACCTGGATATAACATCGAAAAATATAATTCTGTGCCAAATAAATAATAATGTAAAGATTATAGATTTTGGTTTCAGCATGGAGTCGTCTTATGCAAAAACTGCCGGATATACTCCTAATGAAAAGACGGCACCCGAATTAATGAATAAACAAATTGACCAAATTGATGCATCGACCGATTTGTACGAGGTGGGAGCGTTGATTGCCGAAATTGAGAAGGTGCGTAAACGACCGCTGCCCCGTTATTTGCGTAAAATAAAAGAGCGTTGCCTGCAACCGCAAAAAAAGGAACGATATTCCACCGCCGCTGCTGTTATTAACGAAATAAAGTACCACCGGTTATATCCCTTTGTTGCCTGTGCGGTTGCCATTGTTGTTGCCGGCATAGGGTTCACATATACTCCTGTGTACGAAAGTGTGTGCAACTATATTGCGTGGGAGAGGGGCTTGATACCCGAGAAGTTTGAAGAAAACGGTGTGTTCTACCGCATTACCGACCACGATGCACGCACCGTGGAGATTACATACAAGGGGAAGGATTACAATGAATTTGAATATGAATACACCGGTGCCGTTGTATTCCCCGCCAAGGTTACCCACCGTGGGCGCACCTTCAAAGTAGCTGCCTTTGCCGAAGATGCGTGGAGCATAAATGCTTGCAAGTCCATTGAAATAGAAAACGGCATAGATAGCATTGGTAATTTTGCCCTGTCGCGCGGCCCCATTGAGGGTACCTTGTTTATACCGGCGAGCGTGAAATATATAGGCAAGGGAGTGCTGAATAATTGCATATATTTAGAAGAGGTGGTGGTAGATGCCGGCAACCCTTGTTACGACAGCCGCGAGGGGTGTAATGCTATAATTGAAACTGCCACAAATACGCTCATTGCCGGCTGTTGCAATAGCAAAATACCGCAGGGAATCACTAAAATCGATGGACACGCATTTGCCGGACAGTTTAGACTGGGCAGCATCGATATTCCCGAGAGTGTTACATATATTAGCGATTATGCATTCCATTCTTGCCCATTCTATAGAATAACATTGCCCGATGCGCTTACGCATATTGGCGATTACGCCTTCCAATGGTGCGAAAAGCTAATAGAGATTGAGATTCCCGAAAATGTAACTTACATAGGTGAGGCTGCGCTGTCAAATTGCGGTTACAGCACGCTGGTAATCCCTGATAAGGTTACCTACATCGGTAATTGGGCTTTTGACAAATGCCCCAACCTCACAACGGTAACAATAGGGAAAAGTGTATCTTCGATAGGTGCCTTTGCATTTGACGGCTGCGACAAACTCACGAAGATTGTCTCTCGCATCCCTGCCGACAAGCTGTTTGCCGTGGATGGGAGTACTTTCGGCAGTGTTGCGGGCAGTTGTACTCTTTATGTACCGCGCGGCGCAAAGGCTGCATACCAGGAGGCTGCGGGCTGGAACCATTTTGCAAAGATTGTAGAGATGCAGCTATAATAAACAAGGAGATAATCCATTTGACTTTGGGATTATCTCCTTATTATTTTAAGCACCAAGAAACTTTAGTGAAACAATATCTGCTGATAACGTGTAGCCGACATCCTTCTTTTCAGGAGCTTGCCTATGAGGTCTATCTCTTTCTGCGAAAACTTATTCCTTCCCACCCTATTGCGATT
>CAYRFX010000062.1:0-12789 GCA_964423665.1 uncultured Bacteroidaceae bacterium
AGCCAGTTTTATTTAATGTTTAACCAGTCCCTAATTTTTATGGGACACTAATGAATTAATTACAAAAATAGGCTTATTGTGCCCGTGTTTGTAGATAAGGATATAAAAATTATGAATGTAATAGATAGCTTAAATAGTTGCGACAGTACCGCATTTTCATTTGAGGTGCTCCCCCCAATAAAGGGTATGGGCACAACAAAGCTGTTTAGCAATATTGAGAGGCTTATGGAGTTTAAGCCCAAATATATAAATATAACCACCCACCATAGTGAACCTGTATATACAGATATGGGGGATGGTACATATAGACGTGGAACAATACGTCGCCGTCCCGGCACTGTGGCAGTGGCAACGGCTATTCAGCATCGTTTCGGTGTGCCGGTGGTGCCGCATATCCTGTGCAATGGTTATTCTTTGGAGGAGACAGAATATGTGCTTATAGATTTGCAGTTGTCGGGTATCAATGATATTCTTGTGTTGCGTGGCGACAGATGCAAAGAGGGCTCGGCACAGTGTGATTCCCATGCCCATGCAATAGACCTTTTGCGCCAGGTGAACAGATTTAACGAGGGTTATTTTATTGATGGCTCGCAGATGAAGGAGCGTGGCGAGAGTTTTACATGCGGTGTGGCGTGCTATCCCGAAAAGCACGAGGAGGCACCAAATATCGAAAGCGACCTTATGGTGCTTAAACAAAAGGTCGATGAGGGGGCGCAGTATGCTGTTACGCAGATGTTCTTCGACAATGAGAAATATTTCTCTTTTGTGGAGCGTGCCCGCGCGATGGGAATAAATATCCCTATAATCCCCGGAATAAAGCCCATGCATCGCCTGTCTCAGTTGAATGTGTTGCCCAAAACCTTCCACGTTGATTTGCCGGTTGATTTAGTGTCGGCTATGCAGCAGTGCAAGGACGATGAGGCTGCTGCGCAGGTGGGGCGCGAATGGGCCGTTGCGCAGTGTCGTGAGCTTATGGCAAAGGGTGTGCCGAGTATTCATTTTTACACCATTAATGCCATGGATAGTGTTTATGAAATTGCAAAAACCATATATTAATGGCACTCACTTTCGGCGACATAATAGGGCAGCAAAAGGTTATTGAGCAGCTGAAACGCAGTGTCGATGAAAATCGTCTTGCCCATGCACTTTTGATAACCGGTCCGCGAGGTAACGGCAAGCTTGCGGTTGCCGTGGCTCTTGCTCACTATCTGTTGTGTGGTAACAGGCAAGATGGCGATGCTTGCGGCACATGTCCTGCGTGTGTGAAGATGAACAAGCTCATACACTCGGATTTGCATTTTGTCTTTCCCGTGAAGAGGAAAAAGAGCGGTGGGTCCGACAGTGCCCCCGTGAGCGACGATTATATTGCTGAGTGGCGTGAGTTGCTTTTGAAGAATCCATATTTCAGCTACGATGACTGGTTACAGAAACTCGACCTCGATAACCAGCAGCCTATGATTTACGAGCGCGAGAGTGGTGAGATTCTGCAAAAGTTGTCGATGAAATCTCGCGAGGGTGGTTGGAAGATTGTGATTATATGGCTGCCCGAGAAGATGAAAGATGTGGGTGCCAACAAACTTTTGAAGATAATAGAGGAACCACCGCAGGAGACACTTTTTATGCTTGTTTCCGAGGAACCGTCAAAGATAATCTCCACAATACTTAGCCGCACCCAGCGTGTTGAGATTCCGCGCATCATGCAACAGGATATTGAAGCCGCTCTTATGGCGCGCCATGGGCTCACGGCTGCCGATGCAGCCCGTGTGGCACAGCAGAGTGGCGGCAGCTGGGAGGCTGCCGAGGAGATGTTGTCGCTCGATAGTGATAAGGCTCTTTATCTCGACCTCTTCTCGCAACTCATGCGCATTGCCTATGCCCGTAACATACAGGAGATGAGGCGTTGGAGCGAGCAGGTTGCTGCCATGGGGCGCGAACGGCAGAAGCGTCTGCTTGCATATTGCCAGCGTATGATACGCGAGAATTTTATAATGAACTTCAAGCGCGAAGAGATGCTCTGCCTCTCGCCCGAAGAGAAGAACTTCTCGGTGCGTTTTTCACCGTTTGTGAATGAGCGTAATATTTTTGGTATAATGGAGGGACTCTCCGAGGCTCAGAGACACATAGAACAGAATGTTAATGCTAAAATGGTCCTTTTCGATATGTCGTTGAGAATGATCGTTTGGATAAAAAATAGATAAATGGAGGAAAAACTTAAATATAAAGAACAGAACCATAGTGCGGGCATCTGCTGCAAGGGCTGTGGCAAGATGGACGCGCCGTTGAACACGTTTGACTGGCTCGCCGATGTACCGGGTAACGAGGAATATACCGATATTGTGGAGGTACAGTTCAAGAATACCCGCAAGGGCTATTACAAGAATAGTAATAACCTGCAGTTGCAGAAGGGCGATATTGTTGCTGTCGAGGCTACCCCCGGGCATGATATCGGCAAGGTTACAATGATCGGTCGTTTAGTGCTTTTGCAACTGAAAAAGACCCGCCTTACTCCCGAGAGCGAGTTCAAACGCATATATCGCAAGGCTAAGCCTGTGGATATGGAGAAATATGAGGAGGCAAAAGCCCGCGAACACGATACAATGATACGTTCGCGCCAGATAGCAAAAGACCTTAATCTTGATATGAAGATAGGAGATGTGGAGTATCAGGGCGATGGGCAGAAGGCAATATTCTATTACATTGCCGATAATCGTGTGGATTTTCGCCAGTTAATAAAGGTGCTTGCCGAGACCTTCAAGATAAAGATTGAGATGAAACAGATTGGTGCCCGTCAGGAGGCGGGGCGCATAGGTGGAATAGGTCCCTGCGGGCGCGAGCTGTGTTGCGCAACTTTCACCACTAATTTCATCTCTGTTTCCACCTCGGCTGCACGTTTCCAGGATATATCGCTTAATCCCCAGAAACTTGCAGGGCAGTGTGCCAAGCTGAAGTGTTGTCTCAATTATGAGGTCGATTCCTATGTGGAGGCTTCGCGTTCTCTTCCTCTGCGTGAGGTGGAGCTCGAAACTGCCGATGGCACCTATTTCTTCTTTAAGGCGGATATTTTGCGTGGAGAAATAACATACTCTACCGACAAGCATATTCCTGCCAACCTTGTTACCATAAGCGCACGTCGTGCGTTGAATATTATTGAGATGAACAAGCGTGGCGAGCGTCCTGAATCTCTCGATGCATCGGGCGTGAGTGATAATAGACGCCCTGTTGATATTCTGGAGCAGGATAATATCAACCGCTTCGATAATACAGGCAAGAACAAACGTCGCAAGAAAGGGCATGGCAACAAGCCCCGTAACGAAAATCGCAATGGCAAGGGTGAGAAGGGTGGCAGGTCCAAAAAGGCAGAATAACGGCTTTCTGCTGCTTGTGGCAGCTGTTTTCTTTATCTCTTGCGGCGGTTACAGCCTGCATAGTTATAAAGCAGTGGGTGGCGAGTGGGGCAAAGGCTGCCCGCTTGCCTTTGTGCAGGATTCAATCTCTTGTGAGGAATCACAAATCTTTGACCTTTATGTGGGTGTGCGTTACAGCGCTGCATACAAATACAAGAACCTGTGGTTGCAGGTCTCTTCGTTTGCAGGCAATGACAGCCTGATATTCTGTGATACACTATGCTGCAATATCTTTGATGATAAAGGACACCGCAACGGCTCCACAGCAGGCTCCCTTTATCAAGTGGAATCTTATGTCGCGCCGCTGCATGTACCGTGCAAGGGGGTTCACACAATTGTACTGCAACACATAATGAGCGACTCTCTTTTACAGGGGGTGTATGATGTGGGGGTTAAGCTCGTGCCTCGCGGTCTGCATCAATGCGCAGGAATGTAAACAGCAGAATGGAAAAACCGAGGAAAGACGAGCCTCCGTAGCTGAAGAAAGGCAGTGGAATTCCAATCACAGGCATTATGCCTATTACCATTCCCACATTTATTGTAAAATGAAAGAAAAATATTGAGGCGAGGGCATAGCCATAAACCCTGCCGAAAATGTCATTCTGCCGTTCTGCCAGAGCTATCAACCTCAAAATGAAAACTGCAAAGGTTATCAGCACCGCCACTGAACCAAAAAATCCCTGCTCTTCGCCTATTGTGCAGAAGATAAAATCGGTATCCTGCTCGGGAACATATTTCAGTTTGGTTTGTGTGCCATTGAGGAAACCTTTCCCAAATAGTCCTCCCGAGCCTATTGCAATCTTTGACTGGTGTACATTGTAACCTGCCTTTGCAAGGTCCTCCTTTAATCCCAAGAGAACCTCTATGCGCACCCTTTGGTGCGAATCCAACACATTGTGTAGCACATATTCGCATGATGAGAAGAAAACAAATGCTCCTACAATGTAGGCGGCTACCCACATGTTGCGCGTTTCTTTGTTTATGCGCGCTCTCAGCAACAGATAACCGATGTTGAATGTAAGCAACAAGTATTGTATAATCATGAGATTGAAGGCGATGAGGTATATTGCAATCCAGTATGAGAGCAGGGTTACAGATACGTTCACTGCCAACATTATTTTGAACGTGTTGTGGCTCCTGCACCAGAATTGTACCATTGCAAGCGAGAAGAACTGAATGAGTATTGTTACGGCGTATGGCCCCACCATGCCCGGAAGGCTTTCAAAGGGGGTCCCGCCGAATCCTATTCCCACAACAAAATATACTACAGCGCTTATAGCCATGAGTAGAATAATGCCGGTCATTCCTTCGCGGTAGAGCACAAGAAAGAGTGCAAGATATACAAGCGCGCTGCCGGTCTCTCTCTGCCCCACAATAACAATCATTGGCAGCATAATTATTCCCACGCACTTGAAGAAGTCCTTGTTATTGGTAATTTTGAACCCGTATCTTCCCATGAACGATGCAAGCGCCAGGGTGGTGGCAAACTTCATGAATTCGGCAGGCTGTATGCTGAATGAGCCTATTGTTATCCATGAGTGTGAGCCTTTTATGTCGCGGGCAATGAATATTGTGAGTATTCCAAGCAATATGGCACCGATATATATAAATGGTGCAAGGTCCTTGTATGTGTTCTTGTCTATGCACAGCAGAATGAGACCGGCAAAAATGGATACTCCCATCCACATTGCCTGCTTTCCGGTTCTCTCGCTCTGGTCAAAGAAGTCGAGAAAATCGGTCTCAATGTAGCTGTAGCTTGCTCCGCAGATGGAGAGCCACCCCATTATCGCCAATATGAGAAACAGGGCGATAATGCACCAATCTATGCGGCTGAATATGTTACCTTTCGTCCGTTCCATAAAAAATTACCTTCTCTTCTATTGCTTTTGCCTTCTCTTTGCTCTCTTCGCTTAGCTCTCCGTTCAAATATTGCTCCATGATGAGAGCTCCTATAGGCACGCCATAAACCGCACCGAAACCACCATTCTCCACATACACGGCAATGGCTATCTTGGGATTGTTCATTGGTGCAAATCCCATGAATGCACTATGGTCCTTGCCGCGATTCTGTGCTGTACCGGTCTTTCCGCATACCTCCCAACCGGGAATGTTTGCCCCTCGGCATGTGCCGTTGAGAACCGCCTCTCGCATTCCTTGTACCACAGCTTCGTATGCTTCTCTGCCTGCCAAGGTCTTTTTGGGAATGCGGTATTCCTCTTTTAGTGTATCGCCCTCCACATTGCTCACAATGTGTGGGGTTATGTATTCTCCTCTATTGGCAATGGTGGCTCCCAAATTGGCTATTTGCAAGGGGGTGAGTGTAACCTCTCCCTGTCCGATGGAGATACTTACAACGGTGGTTGCCTTCCAATATTTTCCCAGATGCCTGTCATAATATTTTGAGTTGGGAATCATGCCTCGCACCTCGCCCGGGAGGTCTATGCCCAGTTTATATCCGAATCCCATCGATACCATATAGTCGCGCCATGTGTCCATCGCCTCCTGTATGTCGTTGTATTTGTTTGAGCCGAACATGCGATGCAGTCCCCAGCAGAAGTAGGCATTGCACGATGTTGCAATAGCCGGTACAAGGGGTATTGGCGAGTAATGCGGGTGGCAGCCCAGTTTGAAACCTTTTAACACAAAGCCATGGTGGCAAGGGAATGTGGTTTGTGGGGTGATGGCTCCCTCTTGCAGGAATGTGAGTGCCTGTGAGGTCTTGAATGTGGAGCCCGGGGGGTATGTTCCCATAATTGCACGGTTGAGCAATGGTTTGCGTTTGTCGGTGGAGAGCTTTTTGTGATTCTCTCCTCGTGCCCTGCCTGTGAGCAGGCGCGGGTCGTATGACGGTGACGATACCATGCACAGAATCTCTCCCGTTGCAGGCTCTATTGCCACGATGCTTCCAATCTTGTTTCTCATCAGCTTCTCGCCCAAGCGTTGCAGTTCAATGTCGAGCCCCAGCGTGAGATCTTTTCCTCTCACCGGCAGCGTGTCGAGTGCTCCGTCGCGATATTTTCCTTGTATGCGCCCATATGCGTCACGCAGGAGCATCTCTGTGCCTTTGCGTCCGCGCAGTTGCTCCTCATACGAAGCCTCTAAGCCTTGTGTGCCTATGTAGTCTCCACGTTTGTAGTATGGGTCTTTGTCTATCTTTTTTTGCGATACCTCGCCAATATCGCCAAAAAGCACGCCTCCGGCATCATACTCGTATTGTCTTATTGAGCGTTTGCGCACATAGAATCCGCGAAAGCGAAACATCTTTTCCTGGAATTGTGCAAACTCCTCGGTCGAGAGTTGTGTGATAAATTCCTGTTCCGTGTATGAGGAGTAACCACGTCTTTTGCGCGCCCTTTTCATGTGGGCGTCAAATTCCTCGCGGGTGATGTTCAGGGCACGGCATAGTTCAAGCGTGTCTATCCCGTGTTTTTTCACCTCGCGTGGTACGAATGTTATATCGTATGCCGGGCGATTATATACCAGCAGCTTGCCATTGCGGTCGTATATAAGTCCGCGTGTGGGGTAGAGCGTTTTTTTGTAGAAAGCGTTGCTGTCGGCCTTCGATTTATATTGGTCGTTGATGATTTGCAGGTTGAAAAGCTGCGCAATGTATATGATGAGTACCAATATTACTGCTCCGCCAAGTATATATTTGCGTTTGTCGTATTCGTGTATGTTCATTGCTCTCTATCTTTTGCGGGTGAAACACTCAATTACAAGTGTGAAAAGCAGGGTGAGCAATGTACTTGCAGCGATGCTTGCAAGCAGTGTAAGCGGGTAGCGTATGGTGAACAGCTCCAGCATGAAGAGCACTGTGTAGAAGATGAGCAGGCACAGGGTGGCATACATCGCATATCCTCCCGGTTTTATGGTGTGCATGCTTGGTATAAAATCATCTGCAATACCTTTTTGGGTGAAGGTGGCAAGCAGGTAGTTGCGTGTAAATGCCATTGCTGTTGCGGCACATGCGTTTATGCCCGGGGTGTTGCCGAAGATATCTACGACAAGCCCGAAGAGAAACGCCCACACAAGCAGTTCGTTACGCGATGTGAAACGTGGCAACTTGAGAAGGAAAATGAGGTATATGTGTGCAGTGGCATAGCCAAACAGATGTATCTGGCTAAATATGAGCACTTGGATAAGAGCCAATATCACAAAGTTGCGTATGCGTATGAGAGTGGTCCTTGTCATTCCTTGCTTATGCTTTTTTCAAGTTGTTGTTGCTCTTTGCGCCCTTCGTTTCCCACGATATAAACCTTGCGTAGGTTTGCAAAATTTGTAAAAAGTTTCACTTGTGCCTGTGCAAACATTCCATCGGCAGAGTCTTCGGTCTTTTCTATGGTACCCACAGGTATATTTCCCGGGAAAATAGATGAAAAACCGCTTGTAACAACTGTGTCGCCTTGTTCAAAGCGGGTATATCGGGGCAAATCCACAAGGAAAGAGTAGCGCGTGTCCTCGCCGTTCCATTGCAATGTACAAAAGTTGTCGCTTCCCTTTACGCGACAACTTATACTGCTCTTGCTGTTGAGCAGCGGTATAACCACCGAGTAGTGTTCCGATGTGGTGTAGATTATGCCCACCACGCCCTCGTTGCAGAAAACTCCCATCTCGGCCTCCACACCGTCGGCAGTGCCTTTGTCGATGGTTATATAGTTGTTTACGGCATTCAAAGAGTTGTTTACTATGGTTGCACAGTTGTAGAAAAAGCCGTGTTCTTTATTGGGCAATGCCGATACTGTTGCGCTGTCGCCGAGGACCTCCAGCCTGGCTTGCAATGTTTCAATCTTCTCGTTCAGTTCTTTGTTGTATTGCAGCAATTCTTCATTCTCGCTTTTAAGATTGAAATAGCTGCTTATGTCTGTTATTGCAGCAAAGATATTTCCTGCCATGCTGTTGGCAGATGTAAACATCTTTGCATTCTGGTAATTGTTAAACTGCACAATAAGCATAATCCCGATTCCCTCCAATAGCAGGAAAAGGAACCAGTGATTATGCTTAATGAAGAAGTTTAACAGTGTTTGCACAGCCTCGTTGAGTTTATCGCATCAAGAATGGATAGTTGAGGTCGTTGAGCGCAAGCGCAGTTCCCTTTGCCACGCAATAGAGAGGATTCTCGGCAATGTGGAAGGGAATGTTTATCTTGTTCTCCAGACGTTTGTCGAGGCCGCGCAACAAGGCTCCGCCACCGGCAAGATATATACCGTTGTGTACAATGTCGGCATACAGCTCGGGGGGTGTTGTTTCCAATGCACTGATGATGGCGTTCTCAATCTTCATGATTGATTTGTCAATGCAGTGTGCAATCTCCTGGTAGCACACAGGTACCTCAATAGGCATCGCTGTTATGCGGTTAGGACCGTGCACGATATAATCCTGAGGTGCCTCATCGCCGAGGTCGGTAAGCGCCGAGCCTACATGAATCTTGATACGCTCAGCCATACGCTCACTCACGCGTACGTTGTGCTGGCGGCTCATGTACTCCTGAATGTCGGCAGTAAAATCGTCTCCGGCGGTGCGCAGTGAACCGTTTGAAACGATACCTCCAAGTGATATTACGGCAATCTCTGTTGAACCTCCACCTATATCTACAACCATATTACCCTCGGGGGCTGTAACGTCCAGTCCGATACCGAGTGCCGATGCCATGGGCTCGTATATGAGATAGACGTCGCGTCCACCGGCGTGCTCTGCCGAGTCGCGTACGGCACGCAACTCTACCTCGGTTGAGCCATAAGGCACACCGATAACCATGCGCAACGATGGGGTAAACAGTTTGTTGCCCATATTCACCTTCTCTATGAGCCCGCGCATCATCATCTCGCAAGCATAGAAGTCGGCAATCACACCATCGCGAAGGGGACGTATTGTTTGTATGTTGGGGTTGACTTTTTCGTGCATCTGCTTGGCACGCTCGCCAACGGCTATCATCTTCTTTGAGCCGTCAATCGCAACAACCGAGGGCTCATCAACAACAATCTTTCCGTTGTAGGAGATGATGGTGTTGGCTGTTCCAAGGTCAATTGCTACATCTTTTGTGAATGAAAATAATCCCATCTCTTTTTTTAATGATTTAATTAATGTTTGAAGTGGCGGAATCCTGTGATTACCATGGATACGCCGTTAGCGTCGCAATAATCCACCGACTCCTTGTCGCGGATAGAGCCTCCCGGGTGAATAACCGCTGTAACGCCTGCCTCGTGAGCAATCTGCACGCAATCGGGGAAGGGGAAGAATGCATCGCTTGCCATTACGCTGCCCTGCAAAGAGAAACCGAAATTGCCGGCTTTCTCAATAGCGTGGCGCAGAGAATCTACGCGTGAGGTCTGTCCCACACCGCTTGCAATGAGCTGTTTGTTCTTTGCAAGCACAATAGCGTTGCTCTTGCTGTGTTTCACAATCTTATTGGCAAAGAGCATGTCCTCGATTTCCTCTTTTGTGGGTTCTGCCTTTGACACGGTTTTGAGGTCGTCTGTTGTCTCCACTTTCTCGTCTCGGTCCTGAACAAGAACTCCGCCGAGCACGCTGCGGAAAGTCTGCGAGGGCAACTCGGTAGATTTCTGAACAAGAATGATGCGGTTTTTCTTCTGTGTGAGAATCTCCAATGCCTCCATCTCGTAGTCGGGCGCGATGATAACTTCGAAGAAGATTTCATTAACCTTCTCTGCTGTAGCCTTGTCTATTGCTTTGTTTGCAATGAGCACGCCACCGAATGCCGATACCGGGTCGCCTGCGAGGGCGGCCTCCCATGCTTCGAGCAGAGTGGGGCGCGATGCAATGCCACATGCGTTGTTGTGCTTGAGGATTGCAAATGTTGTTTCGCCTGCAAAGTCGTTTATGAGTTCCACTGCAGCACTTATATCAAGCAGGTTGTTGTATGAGATTTCTTTGCCGTGTATCTGGTTGAACATCTTGCCGAAATCTCCATAGAAAGCACCCTTCTGATGGGGGTTCTCGCCGTAGCGCAATGCCATGGGGCAGTTTGTTGCGTTGCGGAACGCGCTCTTGTCCTCCTTGTCGAAGTAGTTGAATATCGCAGAATCATAAGATGATGATACTGCAAATGCTTCGCGGGCAAAGAAGCGACGCTCCTCCAAAGTGGTTTCGGCACCATTGCTTTGCAGAATATCCAACAAAGGCTTGTATTGTGCTTTGCTGGCAACAATGACAACATCGTTGAAGTTCTTTGCGGCACCACGAATGAGGGATATTCCGCCTATATCAATTTTCTCTATAATATCGGCTTCGGGAGCACCCGATGCAACTGTTTGCTCAAAGGGGTAGAGATCTACAATCACAAGGTCTATTGCGGGAATCTCATACTCTTGCATCTGCTGCTGGTCTTTTTCATTCTCTCTGCGGCCAAGAATGCCACCGAATACTTTGGGGTGCAGTGTCTTTACACGACCACCCAAAATTGAGGGGTAGCCTGTGAGGCTCTCCACAGCTATGCAGGGAATGTTGAGCGATTCGATAAATTGCTGTGTGCCACCTGTTGAGATTAGCTGTACTCCCTCGGCGTGCAGGAGCTTTATAATCTCATCGAGTCCGTCTTTGTGAAAAACAGATACCAATGCCGATTTAATTCTTTTTGTTGACATATGAATTTGTTGTGTTTGGATTTTCTTGTTGAAAGTGCTCCCGAGTAGGTTGTGCGGGTGCTCAAAAAGCCTTTTTTTAATTTTGTGCGAAGATAACTTTTTTTGTGCGATTTTCCAATATTAAAACAGGCTATTTTTGAACAGCTAAATATAAATATATTTAACGGCGCAGAGGTGGTCTTTGCACAACCTCTGCGCCGTTAATGTATCTTTGTTTTGTTATCCCTTCTTGGGGTGGTCTATGTTGTAGTGCAGCCCGCGGCTCTCCTTGCGTTCCATTGCTTGCCGCATAATGAGATAACCCACATTTATTATGTTGCGCAGCTCGCATAGTTCGCGGCTTACAACACTCCGCTTGAATAGCTCCTCGGTCTCTTCATATAGCAGGTCGAGGCGGTTCCAGGCACGTTTCAAGCGCAGGTCGCTGCGTACAATACCCACATAGGTGCTCATAATCTGCCCCACCTCTTTCACATCTTGCGAAATGAGCACCATCTCCTCGTTCATTTTGGTGCCTTCATCGTTCCACAAGGGAATATCCTCGTTGAAACTATATTCGTTGATGTGTCGCAGGGAGTGTTTTGCTGCCGCATCGGCATATACCACAGCCTCTATAAGCGAGTTGCTGGCAAGGCGGTTGCCGCCATGCAATCCTGTGCATGAACACTCACCCACTGCATAAAGGCGGTGTATGCTCGACGCTGCGTTCAGGTCCACCTTTATACCACCGCAAAGATAGTGTGCCGCCGGTGCTACGGGTATATACTCTTTTGTTATGTCTATGCCTAATGAGAGGCACTTTTCGTATATGTTGGGGAAGTGACGTTTGGTCTCTTCGGGGTCTTTGTGTGTGACATCGAGGTACACATGGTCCTCGCCGCGTGTTTTCATCTCGTTGTCTATGGCGCGTGCCACAATGTCGCGCGGTGCGAGCGAGAGGCGTTCGTCATATTTGTGCATAAACTCCTTGCCGTCGAGTGTGCGCAGAATGCCGCCGTAGCCGCGCATAGCTTCGGTTATGAGAAATGATGGGCGGTCGCCCGGGTTGTAGAGAGCTGTGGGGTGGAACTGCACAAATTCCATGTCCTTTACCGTGCCTTTTGCACGATAGACCATCGCTATGCCGTCGCCTGTAGCCACAAGCGGGTTGGTGGTGGTCTTATAAACGGCTCCGCAACCGCCTGTTGCCATCAGTGTCACCTTGCTCAAGAAGGTGTGCACCTCGTTTGTTGCAATTTCCAGCACATACGCTCCGAAACATTCAATGTCCGGTGTCTGGCGGGTAACTGTAACTCCCAAATGATGTTGTGTGATGATTTCTATTGCAAAATGGTTGTCGAAGATGGTGATGTTCGGGTGCTTGCGCACTGCTCTTATCAGTGATTCCTGTATCTCGGCTCCGGTGTTGTCGGCATGATGCAGAATGCGGAACTCCGAGTGCCCGCCTTCGCGGTGCAGGTCAAACTCTCCCTTTTCGTTTTTGTCGAAACTCACGCCCCAGTCTATCAGCTCCTGAATTTGTGATGGAGCCTCGCGCACAACCTTTTCAACAGCTTCGCGGTCACTTATCCAGTCGCCCGCAATCATGGTGTCTTCTATGTGCTTCTCAAAATTATCGACTGCAAGGTTGGTAACCGATGCTATGCCGCCTTGTGCGAAGTATGTGTTTGCATCTTCAAGCGTAGTCTTGCATATTATTGCCACCTTGCCTTTTTCGGCAACTTTCAGTGCATAGCTCATTCCGGCAATTCCGGAACCGATAACCAAAAAATCGAATCTCTTAA
>CAYRFX010000063.1:0-12566 GCA_964423665.1 uncultured Bacteroidaceae bacterium
GTGAGTTCAAGCTCAAAAACATGCATACACAAGAGTATGTTGTTTCATTTGTAAAGAATGCCACACACATGGGTACAGAGGTTAACGCAGTTGCAATCACACTCCAGCCTCTCGGTGAAGGTCAGGTTGCTGTGTACGGTGCTAATAACGCAATGCCTATGCACGCTCAAGAGGCTCATAATGTAATTGTTACTTGGTCCGCAGAATTGAATAATGCTTCTGCATGGAATATTCTCGATGTTGAGACATTCGCACATACATTGTCAATCAGTTCAGTTGGATACTCTACATTGAAACTTGGTTTCGACGCTATAATCCCCGAAGGTGTTGAGTGCTACTACATCAACGAGACAATCGACAAGCAAGGCATCGTGCAGCTCGCAAAGGTTGAGGGCACAATCCTTCCTGCAAACACTGCAGTTGTTGTTAAACTTGCTGAGGGTTATGAGGCTGACGACTACAGCTTCGCATATTCTGCTACTGCAGGTACTGCAATCGAGGGCAACCAACTCGATGGTACTCTCTACGATAATAACATCACTCCCAATGGTACAGCATACGTTCTCTCTGCTCCCGACAACAAGGTTGGTCTCTATGTGGCTGCACTCACCGATGGTGCATTCTTGAACAATGCAAACAAAGCATTCTTTGTACCTTCAACTGCTGCCGGCATTACAAGCTACAGTTTCAACTTCGACTGGGCAGGCACCACAGGCATTGAGGGTGTTGAGGCAGAGGGCACACAGAATGGCAAAATCTACGACATCACAGGTCGCGAGGTTAAAGCTATCACCGCTCCCGGCATCTACATTGCAAACGGAAAGAAGGTTGTTAAGTAAGAAGAACACAACTTGTCATGTCGAACGTATGTGAGACATCTAATTTACAGATCCCTCACCATAAGTTCGGGAAGACAGATTGAACAAGAATAATAAAGATTATTAACTAAGAAAAGTCCTCCAAACTCTCCCCTACGGGGGAGACGGAGGGGGCCAATTAAACGATATGAAAAAAACTTATGTATCACCTCTTACAAATGAGGTAAGCGTAGCTACAGAGGCTGTTATGGACGGTTCTATCCAAACATACAGCGACAAAACAGTTGACACAAGCGTTCAGGGCACTCAGCTCGGTAACACCCACCGTGGCGAGTGGGGTAACCTCTGGAGTAAGTAATACCGCCCCTACAAATAAATTAAATTACACGATAACTTATCGCAAGGTAAGTTAATATTAAGTTAAATAGTTAAGACACCGAAGGCGTTCGGTATCCCTAAACGACGGCGTTGCGAAACGCTGTCGTTTTTGTTTTTAATATTATGTATTTGCTCTTCTGCCACAAGGTGAGTTCCGTTTTTATCGCCATTGCGCCACAAGCGCAGAAAGGCGTGGCCGCCCGTGGCTACGTGAACGGGAGGGGCCCGAAGCGAAGCGGTGGGAGGGATAGCACCCTGCAAGGGGGCGTACCTTTTGGGGCTTGTGGTGCAATGAAGATGGCAAGAAATACAAGGTGCTTGTGGTGCAATGAAGCGCAAAACACTTGTGGTACAATGAAACGTAAGGCATTTGTGGCACAATGCAAAGAGCAAAAGAATGCAAGGTAAATATAAACTCAAAAGAAACTACACGTGCAATCGGGGTACACACACGTGTGCACCCCTACAACAACGGGAAAGTTCACCAATAGAAGAGTTATGAACAAAAAGAAAAGGGCATAAGAGAGAAAAATCTCTATAAAATTTGTATCTTCGCACCCGCAAAAAATATAGAACACCAATGATTTATAAAATAAGTAGAAAGATATTCACTACAATAATAATATTGCTACTCACCATTGCTGCAATACCCACAAAAGCCGACAACACACAAGTGAGCCTGCTCACATGCTCCCCCGGCGAGGAGGTTTACGAGCTTTTTGGACACACAGCCCTGCGCTACACCGACAATGAGAGAGGAACAGATGTGGTGTTCAACTATGGATACTTCAGCTTCAATGCTCCAAATTTCGTGTGGAGATTTATCCTTGGAGAGACCGATTACATGGTGGGTGTAGTAGATTACGACACATTCATTGCCGAGTATCGCCACCGTGGCTCGGGCGTAACAGAGCAGGTTATCCCACTCGATTCGCTACAAAAGGCACAACTGTTCAAAGTCCTTGTCACTAATTGCCAAATTAAAAACAGAGTTTACAGATACAACTATTTCTACAATAATTGTACGACAAAGATACGCGACAGAGTTTGGGAACAGCTTGCAGGCACAGACAGCATCACCTACACCAACCCGATGCCCGCCAACACCATACGCGAGGCCCTTGCCCAATATACCGGCGTGCAACCGTGGAGTGAGTTTGGAATAAACCTGTTGCTTGGTGCCGATGTTGATGCGCCAGCCACCCGCGAGGTGTTGCAGTTCCTCCCCTGTTTCCTGATGAACGACCTTGCAACGGCACAGATCACAGACAAAAACGGCACACGTGCTTATGTGAGCGAGCAGAACGAGCTCCTGCTGCCGCAAAAACGCGAAAAGAGCCTCAACCACCTGACACCTTTCAACTGCGCGTTGCTGCTGTTGTTGTTCACAATGATTATAATGCTGTGCGAGGTGCGCAGCCACAAACTATTTTGGGGATATGATGTCCTGCTAATGACCGCACAAGGGATAGCAGGAGTAATACTGCTGTTCATGGCGACATGCTCGCAACACCCGGCGGTAGATAACAACTACCTGCTCATATGGCTTAATCCCCTGCCCCTCCTGCTCATTCCACTGCACATATATTATGCAATAAAACATAAACACCCGGTGTATATGTGGGTGCAGATTGTAATGGTGATTGCATTTATTGCAAGTGCACCGTTTGTACCGCAGTACTACCCTGCCCCCATCTTCATTTTTGCCTTTACAATACTTGTACGTTCAATTTTCCACTTATACCGAGAAAGAATATGCGAATTAAGTCTTTACTGATATTACTGATGATGCTACCCGTGCAGCTGGTTGCGCAGGAGAAAATAGAGTCGCCCAAGCTGTTGGTTACCATAACAATAGACCAGCTACGCAGCGATTTTATGTATGAATTTGAGGAGCTATACACCCCCGATGGTTTCAAACGCCTGCTGGCAGGAGGGCGTGTCTATCCCAACAGCTACTATGCTTTTGAGAACATAGACCGTGCATCGGCAACAGCAACGCTTGTTACCGGCACAAACCCCTACACACACGGTATTGTGGGAGAGCGCTGGCTCGACCGCAACTCACTGAACATTGTGAATTGCACCGACGACAGCAAGCAACAAGGGCTATACACCAACGACAAGGTGTCGCCAGTGAAATTAAAAGCCATAACCCTTGCCGACGAGATGAAACGCGCAACGCGTGGCAAAGCACAAATTTGCGTGATAGCCCCCGACTGCGATGCAGCCGTGATGCAAGGCGGGCATGCCGCCGATGTGGTGCTGTGGAAAAACAGCGACACGGGTTACTGGTGCAGCTCATCATACTATGGGCTCTTCCCCGAATGGGCAGCAAAGATTAACAAAGAGGTTGTGGGGCGCAACAGCAAGTGGGAGCCGATGTTCCCCACAGAGCTGTACAACAACTTTGGCGACGAAGCCCCCAAACAGTTCTCATACTCGTTTAACGGGAAAAACGATATACGTTCATACAAAACAACAGCCTGCATGAACGACGAGGTGAACGAGGTGGCAACAGCCTGCCTGCGCAGCGGCAACATGGGGCTCGACAACATCACCGACATGCTTTCGGTAACATACTACGCCGGTAATTTCAACAATGTTTCCATGGAGGACCGCCCAATTGAGATACAGGACATATATACCCGCCTTGACAAGAACATTGCAGACCTTTTGAAGGAGATTGACCGCCGCATAGGCTTGGAGAATGTAGTAATATCGCTTGCATCAACAGGTTATGTTGTGGAAGACGACTCCAATGACGAAAAATATCGCCTGCCGTCGGGCACTGTGCACATGGACCGCGTGAAAGCCCTGCTTAATGTTTATTTGAGCGCACTATTCGGCAAGGGAGAGTATATCGACGGTTTCTTCAATTCCGAGATTTATCTCAACAGAAAAACCATTGAACAACTACAACTGAACAAGGTGGATTTGGTGGCACATGCCGTGGAGTTCCTGAAATCGATGGACGGTGTTGAAGATGTGTTCACAATTTATCGCTTGGGAGGCATGCTGAGCCCCGAGCTGCAGTATGTGAAAAACGGGTATAATGCAAAATGCTCGGGAGATATTTGGCTGCGCCTTATGCCCGGGTGGAAAATGGCAAAAGATGTAGTGGAGGCAAGCAACCTTGTGCGTCGCAGCCCTGCCACCTTCCCCATGATTATATACGGCGCAGGCGTTAAAGCCGAGGTGGTGAACGATTTTACCCCTGCCAACATTATGGCACCTGAACTTGCAAACAGCCTGCATATACGCCGCCCCAATGATAATTGTCTGAGGGTTTTCAGATAATGGCAAGCGGTGAAAGAACCATTGAAAAAAGAGCCAATATTTGAAATATGAATAATTTGTGGTAAATTTGCAGCCACAAACAAAAAAGGTGCTAAAAACACCGAGATTTGCAGGCTGCCACAAGGCTGCCGTTATAATACACGTAAGAAATTGAACTTAATAATTGACATAGGCAATAACAGTGCCAAATTTTTTCTTTTCAACGGGACGCAGATTATACTGCACACACGCCGAGAGAAGAATTACCGCGATTTACTGCAAGAGTGGAGCACACAATATGGCATAGAACGAGCTATTGTTTCCACGGTTACAGACCTGCAGGACGAGGAAAAGCATGATATCGAAAGCATTGGTTGCCCCGTTGTATGGTTCAGCAACCACACTCCTATGCCCATAGGAATAAAGTATCATACACCACACACGCTTGGCTGCGACCGCTTAGCTGCGGCTGTGGGAGCTATGAGCGAGATGCCGGCACGCAACCTGTTGGTGATTGATGCGGGCAGTGCAATAACCATTGATTTGGTGGACAAAGAGGGGAATTTCTGCTGCGGGAACATTGCCCCGGGAGTGAAAATGCGTCTGCGGGCTCTGCACGAATATACGGCACGCCTGCCGTTTGTTGACAAAGATGGGGAGACACCCATGCTGGGACACGACACAGAAACCGCAATACGCAGCGGAGTAATCAGGGGTATTTGCCACGAAATTGATGGCTATATTAACGAAATTAGGGATATTTATGGCGATGTTTTTGTTTTTTTAACGGGCGGAGACGAAAAAACATTGATTAATAACATAAAAAATCGCATCTTTGCCGATAAATTCCTCGTTGCAAAAGGATTGAACAAGATTTTATCTTTATTATGACATTAAATAGAAGAATTTTAACATTCGTTTTCATCATAGCAACTGCAATCGCTGCTGTTGCCGACAATGGTATAAACTCACCCTATTCACGTTATGGAATGGGAGTTCTCTCGGACCAGAATTTGGGTGTCAATCGCCAAATGGGTGGTTTGGGATATGCGCTGCGCAGCGGCAGCTATATAAACCTGCTTAACCCGGCATCATTTGCAGCAGCCGACACCTTGACCATGCTTTTTGAGGCAGGCTTCTCGTTGCAGAACGTGAACTTCAAGGAGGGCAACGTGCAGAAGAATGCAAAGAATGGAAGTTTCGACTATTTGGCTATGCAGTTTCGCGCATGCAAGGATGTGGGAATAAGCATAGGTTTCCTCCCCTACTCCAATGTGGGTTATTCGTTTGCCACAACAACAAACGAGGGGGGCAATGAAAGAACAAGCAACTACAATGGCGAGGGTGGTATATATCAACCTTTTGTGGGTATTGGCTGGGCTCCTTTCAAGAATTTCTCGGTGGGTTTGATGGCGTCGTATATATATGGCGACATCTCACATAACATTTACAATAATTTTACCGAGAGCAACAGCACCGATATGCAACGCCAATATATAGTGGACGTAAAAAGCTACAAGGTAGATTTAGGCGCGCAATACACCACAGAACTTGCTAACAAGCATAAAATAACATTTGGTGCCACATACTCTCTGGGGCACGATTTGGGCGCCGATGCAATAAAGATAGAGACTATAACGACAAGCGACACCACAAAAATCAAAGGTGCATTCAAACTGCCGCACACGCTTGGCTTTGGCGCGCTCTACAACTACAACGATAATTGGAAGATTGGAATGGATTACACCTTCCAGAATTGGGGATCGGCAGATTTCTTTGAGTATGACAAAGGAGTGAGCCGCAGCAAGATTTCGGTTGGCGCCGAGTATTCTCCCAACAATCAGTTGTCGCGCAACCTTTTGAAAAAGATGAGCTACCGAATGGGTGCATACTACGCACAGCCTTATACCGAGGTTCAAGGGCAAAAGGGTTGTGAGGAGTATGGCTTGAGTGCGGGTTTCTCCATGCCCATCATCAACAGAATAAACAACCGCTCAATTTTGCATATTTCGGGACAGGTTATACGCATGGAACCCAAAGGACCCGGGCTGATTGCCGAAACATATATGCGACTGAACATCGGCATCACATTCAACGAAAGCTGGTTCATGAAGATAAGAGTTAGATAAACAAACAGATTATAGATATGAAAAAAAGCATTTTAGTACTTATGACACTTGCCGTTTCGTACGTTTACGCACAGAACGGAATCACAAATGACACACGCTTCGGTGTGGGACAGGACAGCATAAAATGTCACGAGAATATCTTTCTCGTAGGACAGGCTGTAAAAGGCAACAAGCCCACTTATGACGCTTGCATGAATGCATATCCCCTGTGGAAAGAACTTTTCACAAACTTTCCCGTTGCTCGCGTCGATACCTATACCAATGGTATAAAATTGCTTAAAGTTCTCATCGCAAAGGAGAGTGATGCTGCGAAAAAAAGCGCATACATTGACGAACTCATGGCTGTTTATGACCAGGAGATAAAATATCTGGATTACTTGCAAGGTATTACAAAGACCCCACTTTCAAAGGGCGAAATTCTTGGCAAGAAGGCTCTCGATTATATCCAGATTGTTCCTAACGCCGACCCCGACAAGGCTTACGAGATGCTTGCAGAGTCTGTGGAGCTGGAGAAGGGACTTTCGGACTTCAAGGTTACCGAGCAGTTCATGAAACACTCTTCGCTCAAATACAAGAGAGCAAAAGAGACACACGGCGAACAGATTATTGAGGATTACCTCAACGCCTCTGTTTATATTGTTGAGGTGCTCGATAAATACTATGAGAGAATTGAGCACTATACAAACAAATACAAGGAGTATGGCGACCCCAAAGACAGCACACGCGCTGCGGCATATGGTACATACATCGACTACTCACGCATTGCACGCAACAACATCGATGCATATTTCATTAACAGCGGTGCTGCAAAATGCGAGGACCTGAACCAGATTTATGCTTCAAAGGTTGAGGAGAACAAGAATAACATTGAGTATTTGAACAAGGTGATTTCTGTCATGGGCATGCTTAAGTGCACAAACGAGGATACATACCTCACAGCATCTGAATATGCTCTTGCAATAGAGCCCACCTCAAAAGCTGCCATGGGTTGCGGCTATCGTTACTTCAAGAAGGGCGAGATTGAGAAAGCTATGGAGTTGTTCGACCAAGCTATCGAGCTTGAGACCTCTGTTACCAACAAAGCGGAGATGTGTTATAAAGTGGGTGCCGTTTATTATAGCTTGAAGAAACTCTCAAAAGCACGCGAATATGCACAAAAGGCTATTGCGCTCAACTCAAAATTCGGACAGCCCTATATCCTCATTGCACAGTGCTATGCATCGAACCCCAACTGGAGCGATGATGGAACACTTAACCGCTGTACATACTACGCTGCGCTTGACAAGCTCTACCGTGCAAAGGCTGTTGACCCCTCGGTGAAGAAGGAGGCAGACAAACTTATTGGAACATACAAGACATACTTGCCCGAGTTCAGTGACCTCTTTATGAAAGGTTACAAGAGTGGCTCTACAATAACCATTGGTGGCTGGATAAATGAAAGAACTACAATTCAGTAAAGTGTATAATAACATAATAGGTACAACAATCGCAATTCTTGCGATTGTTGTGCTATTTTTTCAATTTTCTTGCCAGGACAGCAAGAAAAAAAGCGTTGTGGCTTTTGAGGAGCCCGACTCTATTCCCGTGATGAGTACCTACGGCGTGAGCACGCTCATTAGCGATTCGGGAAGAATTAGTTATAAGATTGATGCCGAAGAGTGGCTGGTTTACGACAAGCGCAACCCGCCCCATTGGGCTTTTGAAAAGGGAGCCATGCTCGAAAAATATGATAAAGATATGAATGTGGAGGCTGTAATAAAGTGCGACACTGCATATTTTTACACCGATGCCAAGCTGTGGAAACTCATTGGCAATGTGGATATCAAGAATATCAAACAGGAAAAATTCTTCACAGATCTGCTCTATTGGAGCCAAGAGGAGAAACGCATCTATTCCGATGCTTACATAAAGATTGAACAAGAAGACCAGATAACCGAGGGGTATGGATTTTCGGCAGACCAGAATCTTGATACCTGGGTCATTAAGAACACAAAAGGAATATACCCTATCGGAGAATAATAATATATGACTGTTACTTTTATTTCATTAATCATCGTTATTCTGTTGTCGGCACTTTTTTCGGGAATGGAGATTGCCTTCATTGCCTCAAACAAATTGCTCATGGGTATTGACCTGAACGAACGCAGTGCCACATCATTCGTAATAAACCGTTTCTATTCCAATAGCAACAACTATATCTCCACCCTGCTTGTGGGCAATAACATTGTGCTCGTCATCTATGGTATTCTGATGGCAGACATCTTAAACGCACTGTTCCTTAACGAGCTTACCACATCTACATCTGTAAAGTTGCTGTTGGAGACTTTTATATCTACAGTAATCATAATACTCACCGGCGAGTTTGTGCCGAAAGCTCTTTTCAGAGTGAACCCCAATGGGGCTTTGAAACGGTTTGCGTTGCCCACATACCTGCTGTATGTTTTACTTTATCCGCTATCGCGTTTCACAACGTGGCTATCGTGCATAATACTGCGCATCTTCAATATAAAGATAGGAAAGGAGACGCGCGATGAGACATTCACTAAACTGGAACTGAACAACCTTATTCAGGACTCCATTGAAAATGCCAAAGAGGAAGAGGAGATTGACAACGATGTGATAATTTTCCAAAATGCGTTGGATTTCTCAAACATAAAAGTGCGCGACTGCTATGTTCCACGCACCGAAATTGAGGCTGTGGAGATAAACACCCCGCTGGAGGAGCTTAAAACGTTATTCATTGAGTCGGGGCACTCAAAGATTGTTGTTTTCAAAGAGAACATTGATAATATTATCGGGTACATACACTCATCGGAGCTTTTCCGCAATGCTAATAAATGGCAACAGCGTATATGCCGCATGCCAATAGTGCCCGAGACGCTATCGGCACACAAGCTGATGCGCACGCTGATGCAACAAAAAAAATCTCTTGCCGTGGTGGTTGATGAGTTTGGCGGAACATCGGGTATTATATCGCTCGAGGATCTTGTAGAGGAGATTTTTGGTGAAATTGAGGACGAGCACGACAATAATAATCTCGTGGCAAAGGCATTGAACACGGGTGAATATCTGCTTTCGTGCCGTTTGGAGATTGAGCGTGTGAATGAGATGTTCGACCTTGGCATTCCTGAGGCGGAGGACTACCAGACATTAGGCGGTTTTATTCTCGCACGCCACCAACGCTTCCCGGCTGTGAATGAAACTATCAAGATTGGGAAATATCAGATACAGGTTATTAAGAAACATAGTACCAGAATAGAGCTTGTAAAGCTCAAAGTTGTGGATTAACGGCAGTAACTTTTTACTTTATTATTATTAATAATTAAAAGCTATTTTGTATCTTTGCAGCCTACGGCTGCGAAAATAGGCTGCGTTCATTGCGTGTGAAAATGAATTTTCACCCATTCACTGGCACTATCTTTGCACTACGGCTGCGAAAATAGGCTGCAAAAAGCAACAGGTTTGCAGAGTGCTGAAGGTGGCAGCCACAATAAATGAGACTTATTTAAGTATAATAACTAAAAACATATAAAAAATTATGGCAACATTACAAAAATTGCGCAACATGGGTCCACTCTTGGTTATCTTTGTGGGCTTGGCATTGTTTGCATTCATTGCAGGCGATGCTTGGAGATTGTTCCAATCGCACACAGTAGATCAAAATGTGGGCAGTGTAAACGGTGAAAAACTTTCGGCAGTTGAATTCCAGAAAATGTATGAGGAATATACCAATGCTGTGAAGTTTGCAAGAAACACAAACGCCCTCACCGAGGACGAGATGAACCAGATAAAAGATGAGGTTTGGAGTTCATACATCAGCAATCAGGTATTGAAAGCTGAAGCTGAGAAAATAGGTCTCACCGTTACTACAGCCGAGCTTCAGGCTATCATAGACGCAGGTGCCGACCCTCTGCTCGCACAAACTCCTTTCCGCAACGAGAAAGGCGTATTTGACAAGGACATTCTCTACAATTTCCTCTCACAGTATGACCAAAACAAGGAGAATATTGAATTCACAGAGCAGTACAAGCCCATCTACGACTATTGGAAGTTCATTGAAAAAACTATAATGCTCAATACTCTCATGGGCAAATATCAGGCTTTGGTACAGAGCTCATTCATGGGCAACCCTATTGTTGCAAAAAGCAACTATGAGGCAAACAACAACACCTACGACATTGAGGTGGTTGCTTACCCCTACTCTGCTGTGAAAGATGATGCATGTGCAGCTACCGACAGCGAGATTGAGAAACTCTATGACCAAAAGAAGAAGAACTACAAACAGCCCTACGAGAGCCGCAACATCAAATATGTGAGCTACCGCGTTACTCCCAGTGCTGCCGACCGCAACGAATTGCAGGCAGAGCTTAATGAGTATGCCGACTCTTTGCAACCCGACAACGCCGATTATGCATCAATCGTACGCCTTGCAAGCAGCGAGGTTGCATATTCTAACCTTCCCTGGCAGAAAGGTGCATACCCCGAGGAGGTGCAGGCGCGCATAGATTCTGTTGCAATCAACGCTGTTGTTGGTCCCATCTACAACCAGTCCGATGATTCATACACTGTATTCAAGTTGCTCTCTAAGAGCACCATGCCCGACTCTATTCAGTATGACCTGTTGGCTGTAAATGCTGAGAATGCCGAGAAGACAAGCCTGCTTGCCGACAGCCTTTTGGCTGCACTCAAAGGCGGTGCCAACTTCAAAGAGGTTTCAAAGAAATACAACCAAGACAACAACGAGGGTGTTTGGCTCACATCAGCTCAGTACGAGGGCTTTGCCGGTGCAAGCAACACATTGCTGAACAAGCTTGTTGAGGGCAAAAAGAGTGGTTTTGAGGTAATGGAGACCGAGAACCCCACAACAAAAATCATTTACAGAATTACTGACACCAAGAACCCTGTTGTTAAATACAACGTTGCTGTTATCAAGCGTGCAAACGAGTTCAGCAAGGAGACATACAACGAGGCATACAACAAATTCAGCCAGTTTGTTGCCGGTTGCAAGAACATTGCCGACATGGAGAAAAATGCCGAGGAGTTCGGCTACCGTGTGATGGTGCAGAACAATGTTCACACAAGCACACACAAGATTGCCAACATCTCCGCTACAAAAGATGCTCTCAAATGGATTATTGAGGCCGAAAAAGATGAGATTTCTCCTTTGTATGAGTGTGGCGAGAATGATTATCTGTTGGTTACAGCACTCTCTGCAATAAATGAGAAGGGCTACACATCAATAGACAACCTCCGCCCCATGCTTAACCAGGAAATCACCAACGAGAAGAAAGCCAAGAAAATCATGGGTGAAATCAACGGCAAGACCATGGAGCAGATTAAGGGCATGGAGAACATAAAGACTTGCGAAACAAAGCGCATCTCTTTCAGCGCACCTGCCTACATCAGCGCAACAGCATCTAACGAGCCTGCTATCAGTGCCATTGCCGGCAAACTGAATGTTGGCGAGGAAAGCGCTCCTATTAAAGGTAATAATGGTGTTTACGTAATTAAGTTAGTTGCAAAGAACACCAAGGATGGCGAGTTCAATGCCAAGAACGAAGAAGATGCCATTAAGGCACTCGGTTCACGCGACAGCTACCGCATGCTTAACGAGCTTATTCAAAATGCAGATGTAGAGGATAACAGATATCGTTTCTTCTAATAAAAGAATTACACCTTTAACAAAAGAAGCTGCTAAAAAAAAATACTTTTTAGCAGTTTCTTTTGTTTTGAAGATGAATGTTGGTTATTTTATCAACGATACATAACCTCAACAATATAAAACATTTAGCTTTTATCGCTATTTACGCACAAAAAGTTTTTTCATTTTTTTTGAAAAAAAACCTCGAAATATTTGTGCAATTAAAAAGAATGCACTACTTTTGCATCGTCAAACAAGAAACGACAACAAATTCTTCAGTAGCTCAGTCGGTTAGAGCACCTGACTGTTAATCAGGGGGTC
>CAYRFX010000064.1:0-12173 GCA_964423665.1 uncultured Bacteroidaceae bacterium
CACAAACGAGCGAGATATACAAAGCTTGCTTTGATATTTCCCAGCGAGTGCAGAAATTATTCGAGGTTTACTCAAATTATCACAAACGAGCGAGAAATATGAAACTTGTTTCAATATTTTTTTGCAAAATCTATGAATGTTCCAAAAGATTATTGCAATATTGAGCAGAAGATATGTTTAATATTTTGTCTCATTTTCTTACTCTCGCTTGCATGAGTGTTCTTTGCGTTGTTGTCAATAGGGTTTATAAGTACTATATGCTTGCTTCGCTCACAATGCGGGTGCGCTTGTTTGTCTTGTTGTTATTGTTTATAACATGCGGCAGCGGGGTGTTGTAGCACGCCCACACAAGTATGGCTGTTGCCATCACCCGGTCGTCGTGGTTGCCCTCCACGGCTCCCATCTCCTTGCCATTCTCTTTGAGTTCATATAGGTCGAGTTCATAAGTTGTTTGCAGGCAACGTTCAATGTATAGCCCGTCGCGCAAGGCTTTTATGAGGAAGTTTATTACCATTGGCTTGGTTGATGGGTTGGTGTGGAATCCCCAGCGGCGGGGGCGTCCTTGTTTTATCTCTTGTTGTGACGTGCGGCTGTAAAGGTTGCTGTATTTACCGGCTATCTCGTTTAAGATGTATTCAAAGTTGTCGCCTTCGGTGCCTTCTGTTTCAAGGGTGTTGGATTCTATTATCAGGAGGGCGTTGTCGTAGGCGCGGGCTATCTCCACGGCTTTCCACGCTAATTTGTCGTGCTCTATGTGCCCGTGCCAGCAGGCTGCAATCTCGGGTACTCCGCCGTCGAGCATGGCAAGGCGGTCGGCTACAAGTATGCAGGAGTAGTCGGCTTTGTCGCTCACACCACCCACATCTACGGATACTATGTAGCGGTTGCGCATGGGGGTGTCGTGCTCGGGCATAAGCCACACCCATAATGAGTTTTCGTCGCAGTTCTCTCCCGCTGCAGCAGGAAGAAATTCAGTCTTTTCAATTTGTCGTCCTTGTTGGTCTGTAGTGTAGCCACGGCTAATAATATCTCCTTTGAATGCAGGTGGCACGCAGCTGCGGCGGATATTATTTACATAAGAGATGCGAAAAACTCTGTGTCCTGTGCTTTGGAATGCCTCGGTTGCGGTTGAGGGAAATTCCGAGAAGAGCCTCCATTCGTCGGGCATCTCTTTTCTTTTATCGCGGTACCATGCTATAGCTTCGAGTGTCGCTCCCAGTGTGAAGAGTTGTTTCTCATATTCATTAAGACTGTCGATGAATGTGGGGTAGTGGCTCTCTTTTATGGGTTTGCTGTAAAGGTCTATGCTGTACCATGGAATAAAAACCGGGGTGAAATTATTGCGTCCCTCTGTGGCTTCTATCCATGTGCGATGGAAGAAGTTACCCACTCCTTTGGCTGTGGATTCGAGAATTTTCATCGTGTATGGTCCCGATGCTATTGAGCCGAAGATTGACTGCACTAAGTCTTCGGGCTTGCGCCCTTGTGTGGCTTTCCATAATCCCACCTCTGTGAGATGTGCCATGCTTATATCCTCACTTCGCAGCGAATCGGGCTTTTGGGCTGAGCCAAGCGAATAGCGGCTGTTGCTCCAGCTTATCACCCTTGTCTTTTGTGCTCCCTGGTAGGGTGCGGTGCTTATCTGTTTACCTCCTGTTGCCCAGCTTGGATAGCGATTGATGACCTTTGCGAGCATGCCGGTAACAATGGAGGATTGTTTCTCAATGTCGCCACATATTACACTGTTCCAGTTTCGTTTGTGCACAAGCTGTATCCACAACATATATAATTGGGTGAGAGTGCTACCTCCCCATTGGCGTGCTTTGCACAGAATAATATCTATGGGCTTGCCTGCAAGGCGCAGTTTTTCCATGGCTGCAAGATATTGCCGTTGTGCGCGGTTTAGAGTGAATGGAATGTCTCGCCCTTTGCCTTTATCGGAAATTATGGTCATGCTTCTTGCCCAATATTCAAAGTCGTGGCTTATGCGGTTGAGGCAGAAGTTCAGCCACAATGATACTATTTGTTTGTTTGTGGCACTTTCTCCCAGTTCCTCTTTTAAGTAGCGTGCTACTCCCATATTGGCAAGCTTGCATATCTTTTCGTCCTCGAGCATTGTGAGTGGGAGGTTTATCTCTTGTAGTGGGAACCCCTCTATACTTACCCATTTGCGTGGCAGTGCTGTGGAGCCTTCGCCTGTTATGGGATTGTAAACGGCTGAGATTGCTCCCAGCCGTTTAATGTTCTCTTTTATAATATCTTCTGTGTTCACTGTTATATTCCTGCAAGGTCTGTGGCGCGTCGGCGTGTTGGTGTGTTGTTGTAGAATTTTGCAAAAAGCTGTTGCACATTTTGGTGGAGAATTGCACGCATCGCAATATAAGCCTGCGCCATAATCGGTTGCCTCAGTTGCAGCCAATGCATCAGCAGTTCGTTCACTAAATAATCTGTGATAGCTTGTTTGAGCATTGGCAACAGGTGTTTCCTGCTCTTGCCGCCCGTCTCAAAGCTTATCTCTATAAACTCATTGTCAATATTGTATGTGATGGAGGAAAAACGTAGCGCAACAGCAGATATCAGCTCGTTCAATGCTCTTTTAAGGAACATAACGAATAATTCATTATCATCATTGCTGCTTTGCAGGGTATCGGCGTCGGCATCTTTGCGTTTTGCCGCTTCTCCCATATAAAAGTTTTTAAGGTTTATCTGCTGCTGCAGCTCGTTTTTCTTTATCAGTATGTAATTTGTCATGTTACAGGTCTATTAGGTTGTTTGAGTTATTTGTTTCCGCAACCGGTCTCTTGCGCAGTGTCAGCAGTTCACGCATTTGGTACGAAAGTGTCTGTGCCTCGGCTGCCGGAATTGCAGCCTCTTCGGGGCGATGTTGCTGGAACCATTGTTGCAGTGCACGTTTCGCAGCATAATTTTCCATGTTTTTTTCTATCTGCGGAATTACTTCCTCGGGGAACGTCTCGGGTGTGCTTATTGTGTACCAATAGGTTTTGTCGCTGTCTGTTTCATTGGCAATCTCTTCTCCATGGCAACATATAAAATAATGCGATATGATATTGTAAAGCTCGCCTATTGCGATGTCAATGTGGTCGCCCAATTGTGTATCATCATCGACAGATGCCTGTATTTGTGCCGCAAGGCGTTCAGGTATGCCCATCTCTTTGCGGGCTTCTCCTGTGTAATAAGTGTAAATCTGGATACGTTGCTCAATGTTTTTGTGAGAAACTCTTAATTTTATATCTTTCATCGTTTTGTTTTTGATGCAAAGATAATAGGCTGCGTGCCCGTCCTGGTTGCTATATTGACAAATTGAGGATATATTGTGGTCTTTCAACAACTCTTATGCTATTGCTTTGCGTTCTCGCAATGTTCTATATACTATCCCTTTGAATGTCTCTTCGTCAAGATAGAACGATGGAGCCGGCTCCTCAATTATATTTTCGAGAATTACAAATCTATAATGTTCGCTGCTTTCTCTTATTCGCTTGAGATAACGGCGATAAATCTCCTTGTACATCTCTAATTTGTTTTTGTTCACAATGGGAATCTGTTTCTTGCGTGCCATGAGCGAAACGTAGCGGCGTGCATTCTCAAATGTTACATAGAAACGTGGAGCTTCGCTTTTTACGGCTTGCTCGATAACATCGTTCTGTGTTGCCAACGGATTGTCTTTTCTCACTTTCTTCATAGTCTCGAAAAATGCCCTTGTGACATCATTTTTACGCATTTTGCGTACCGATTGAATAGTTCTATTTTCCATAATATTTTAATATTTACGGCGCAAATATAATAGCCGAAAAAGGCTAAAAGGTTGCTGTTTTGCCACTTTATTTATCAACATATTGTTTTGTTGTTTTTGGCAGCCCCTGTTCGGTGCAATCTGCAAGAATGTTTTCACAACATAAGCATACAGTTCATAATTGGGTTCTTCCTTATCATCGTGTCGATGCGCGCGTGTACTATTCTATAAATAAACCTGCCATGCAGTTTTTGGCGTTTTCACAACCTATGATTGGTATTATAGCAACCTTGTGGGGCGTTTTTGGTATTTCCTTTGCCGATGAAAAAGTTGAACCATATTAACAAACAAAAAATTATGAGACAGAATTTAGATGAAGAGTTGCAAAATGTTCCTCAGAATGTGACAGAGGATGTTGCAACCACACCGCTCAATGGCGATGTTGAAGTTTCACCGTATGCAACCCTGCAAAATGGCTTGAAGAGAATCTTTGGTGAAAATTTCAACATCGATGATGCGCGTGTTCAAGAGGCACTCTTGGAGTATCTCACACAAAACCGTGAACAAAACAACCTGCTTGCCGAAGTTCTGCAACGCGACCCTCGCCTTGCACAGATGTTGGTTGATATTATTGACGGGAAACGCAATGCCCATTCGGCACTTGCGCGTTACTTTGGCAATTCCATGGGGCGCATCAGGCAAGGTACACCGGAATTTGAAGAGATGATGCAAGCCGACGAAGAACGTCGCGAAGAGTTGATGCGCGCCGCCGCCGATCGTCGTCAGTATGAAGACAATCTCACAGCCAGCCGTTCCGTCATTGAAGATTTTTGCCGTCAGCGTGGCTACGACCCTGCCGATTTTATGAACAACGTGTGGGAGGGGATAGCGATGCCCATCTTGTCGGGTAATTACACGCTTGCTGTCTGCACAGCCCTTGATAATGCTCTCAATTACGAGAACGATGTTGAGAATGCATTTGCCGCAGGAGACATAAAAGGGCGCAACACAAATATTCAAAGAATGCGAGAAGAGTTTGGCGATGGCATGCCAAAAGGAATGAGCAGCGTCTCTCCCCAAGCTCCCACAAAACGACGTGTTAATTCACTTATCGAAGATGCTCTTAATGCATAAACTATCTATTAATAATTAATCAATAAATTACAAAATGAAAAAAGTATTAGATTTTTTGAAAGAGAACCCAATGTTTGTTCTCTTGTCGTTGGTTGCCGTTGCACTTGCCCTTTTTGCCGATGAGCAGGCAGGCTTGACACTTGCCATGGCAACAGTTGTAGCACCGGGTACAACAAAACCCTCAAAAGGAATTGCCGGTTTGCCCTCGCAAGGATTGGGCGATGCTACAACCGTTTCCAATCTTTCAGAGCTTGGTCCCGACATCATTGAAGCCGAGGTTGATGAGCGAATCATTGGCGTAGCCAGCGATGAAAGTATCATTGACACCATCAAACGCAGAATTCGCAGGCAGGTGCGTGTAACCTCTTTTGAGGTGGACCATTATCTCATAGACGATAAGCGTTCAAAGGCTTATACCAATGAAACATACACCGGCATAGGTGCAACCCGTGCAGAGATTCCTTTCTCCACCACCGGTGAGAGAAAGATTTTCCAAGAGTATTTTACAGCTATATGTAAAGGAGTGAACGGATACGACCCTACCGGTCAGATTGAGATGCCGGGTGTCGATCTCATGCTCTTTTTCGTGGGAAAAAACAGCACCACAGAGGCACCCATCGCCATGGCAGTAAATGGTCCCAAGGTCAATGCCACTGATGACTATTGCACCGTGCCCACCATTCCTGCCGGTACCGAGGTTATCCTTCTCTCATCGGCAGCCTATGAGACGCAGAAATTCATAGCACCCAGTACCATTGTTCCCGTTCCCGAACGTATGTATCTGCAGAAACAGCTTTGCAACAGCATTGTGAGCGACTATTTTGCAGCACAGAAGAAACGCATACAGTTTAACAAATCACAAATAGCCGAGGCTATTTTGCGCCAATTTCGTTTGGAAAGCTGTCGCACAGCCTGGGTAGGGCAGCCTGGCAAGTTCAAAGTGCAGGCAATGGATGCTGCTATGGGCTATCAGTGGGACTATTTCAGCAAAGGTATCCGTTGGCAGTTCAAACGTCAGTACGACCTTGCTTCCAAAATTACATTTGCCGACCTCATAAACCTCTCAATGGTTAAATTTACCGGCTTCAATTGCACAAAAAAGGCAATATGGTTGCTCGGCAAGCAGTTGCTTAACGATATCCAAAAGATAGACCTCACGTTGCATAAAAATATCAATGTGATGAACAGTACAACCTTCGGCATTGAATGTACACGCATTCACACCGTGTTTGGCGACATAGACCTCATACACGATCCCACACTCGATGCTTTGGGCTATTCCAACTGTGGTGGTCTTATAGACGCCAACGGGCTTGTGCGCTACTACATGAAAAATGAAGACTCAAAGACCGAGAATGTCGATGGCGAGGAGGCACAGCGTCAGGTAGTAATGACAATAGACTGTCTCTGTCTCAAGGGTTACAGTCACATCTGGGTAAATGGTTCGTCTGCCGAGAGTGATATTCCCGGAACCTCACGCGTGATAAGTGCGGCATCGCTTCCCGCTTCCCCCAATACCAACGATGTAGTAGTTCTCACAGCCGATGTTATGCACACAGTGAATGGTGCAGAGAAATTATGGTTTGCTTCCGGTTCTGTTGTAACATACAACGGAAGCACATGGGTTGAGTACACCGGTGAGATAATTGCTGCTTAATATTAACCATGTGGCACACCAATTTAAGGTGTGCCACAAATTAAAAGAATTATAAATGAGAAAAAGAATTACATACGAAATACACGGGCAAGTTGAGAGAAACAGTTACTTCCGTGTGGGTAAAGCATTGATAAGGGTAGAATTTTCCGGTGGTATGGTAAATTCCACAGGAGTTTATCCTGCCCAATATACAACAGATAATCCCCTATACCAGCAAGCAATAGAGAATAGCTCGGCTTTCCGCACCGGGGAGATAAAGCGAGGTCATGTAGAGGAGATTGCAACAGCAGACGAATTCACTGCAGATAATGATGAAACAGACGCATGTGATATCTTTACAGATGTCTCAAACATGCAACAAGCACGCGCCGTGCTCATGGCAGAGCCCTATTTTTGCAATTTGTCGGAGTTGCAGAACAAAGCAGCAGTGAAAGCCGTCGCTGCACAAAAGAGGGTGTCGTTCCCTAATTGGCTATGATACCCATATCTGCACTCATCGAAAAAGTCCGCCTTCTTGTAAACGAGCCCGACAGTGATGTTGCTCTATCAGCGCTGAGTGAAGATACACGCAGGCTCGACGATACAATAAAGGTGTTGTTGCACGATGCGGTAGCTTTTGTCCAGCATAACAAGGCGAGTGGAGCATTGAATCCCGCCGTTTATGAGCCCTCGGCAGATGATATAAAGAACAATGGCGACGGCACAGGAGAAATTCTCCTTCCTTCAGATTTTGCCTCGCTTTTGCTATTGCAAATGGAGGGGTGGGAACGACCTTGTACTATTATCTACCCTGCAGAAACCCCGGTGGCACAAGCCCAAAGAAATATTCACACACGAGCCGGTTCATGCAAGCCGGTGTGCGTTGAATGCCTGAACGAATATGGCAATCGGGTGGTATGTTACTATTCACTGCCGTCTGCGGCAGAGCCTGTGGTAAAAAGTTTTCTCTATGAAGCTATCCTTGACGAGGATAGAGGGCTTAATTGCGACGCAGGCAATCCATTGCTGCAAGCCGTGGCATATCAATGCGTGGCGCTGTTGTATAATATGTTTGAGAGGCGTGACTCGGCAAATGCTTTTATGTCTCTTGCCCTGTCGTGGTGTAATAAAGGTAGAAAGGAGTAAATTATGGCAGTACAATGTTTGGATTATTCCCTTAATGGAAACAACTGGGAAACAGAGCCTCTGGTGTGCTCGGGAGGAGATGTGAGGGTGAGAATACACAAAAAAGGACCATACCCCGTGAATTTGCTTGTGAGCATCGATGGCGAGGAGGAATATATAAAGTATGACGATTTTGGCTTTGACGCACCCAAATGCGAGATAACTCTCGAAGGGGTGATGCAAGGGCAATGTGTGAAATTCTCTTCTCGCAGCGAGTTTACCCTTGTAAAATATATGGAGCAGTAATCTTATGGATAGCTTAAAGTTGATTCTCGCATCGCTGTTAGCCAATGTTGCCGGTTTGCTGTTCCCCATAAAAGATGATATATATGGTCTGGTACTCCTGTTTACTCTCAATTTTATTGTGGGTATGCTCGCCGATTTAAGCAACCATTGTGAGTGGAGTTTCAAAAAGGCATTTTGTTTTTTCCGGGACGCTGCCATATATTTTGTGATGGTTGCTGCCATATATCTTCTTGGGCATCTCAAGGGCGAGGAACGGGCGGCGGTGCATTGCGTCTCTTTCATGATGTATGTGGCATACTATTTTTATGGCACAAACATTTTGCGCAATGCACGAATGCTCACCCGCGAACACAGCACCTTGTTCAAGATTCTCGATTTTCTATACTACATCTTCAGTCTAAAAGCAATAGAGCATAACGACTATTTGAAAAATTACATTGAGTTATATGAAAACGGCAAAAAGAACAGCATTGGTTAGCCTTTTGCTTTTGCTTGTGGCATCATGTGCCACAAGCAGGCAGGAGGTGCAGCGAGTGGTGGTGCATGATAAATTTGTTGAACGCACAGTGCGCGATAGCATCTTTTTGCACGACAGCATCTCGCTTGTGAGGCGTGCCGACACGGTGTTCCTGGAGAAAATGCGTACACTATACCGCGACAGGGTGCGGGTGGACACGGTTTTTCAATGCGATACTTTATATACCGAACGTGTAGTGACGATTGAGAAAAAAGACTCATCGGCACCCTCTTTCCGTAAACTCGCATTGCTACTTCTCTTTCTATTTCTTCTCGTAAAGATTTTGCCACAGAAGTTGTGGAACTTTTTGAAAAAAATATAAACAAAAAATTATGCAGAAAAGTTTTTCATTCAAGGGAATTACACTCAACGGCGATAATATGCTTGCCGGCGATGGTGAATGCATTGAACTTGTCAATCTCAGGTGTCGCGATGGTTGCCTCCTGCCCATTCCTGTGCCTGGCGATGAAAAAGAATTGGAATCGGTATATATCAAATTCTATTGGCATTCGGTTGCGGAGATGTTTTTGGGTATCGAATCCTCTGACGAGCGGGCTGTGCATTTCTATGACAAAGAGTTGAATATAGTAAAAAAAGAGGAAAATGGTGATTCTCTTGCCCTCTTCCCTCAATTGCATGGCGTTGCTCGTATAGAGTTTATGGGGAATATTGCGTGTTGCATAACCGATAAAACCATCTATCATCTCATCTTTGATGCAGGTAATTATAAGTGGCTCGGCGAGCGTCCCGAACTGCCCAATCTCACCTTCCTGTCAGATTCCTTGGTCTATTCGGTGAAGAGTGATGAAAAATATCTTGTTATACCTCCTGTAGGAGACTCGGACAATGAACTCTATTGGGGAAATGCCTCCAAAGGCTTCTTTGACGAGTGTCTTGCCGGCTTGCACTCCAAGGGGTATTATGTGGATAGAGCCCTTTTTCGCTTTGCTTTTCGTCTGTTCGATGGCAGCTACCTTTATTACTCTCCAATTTATTATGTAGTTGATAATAATAGCGTCAGCGGGTTGTCGCGCGATGGCGGTAACTTTGTTTCTACCCCGGTAAATAATGTAGATCAAACAGAGTTTCAAGCAAAAATTCAAGGTTTTATACCCACCTTTCAATTTACAAACCTCAATCTCACAGAGTGGGAAAATATAATTGTGGCTATTGATGTTTTCACCAGCGGTTCCATATATGGGCATAAAGTTAGCAAGACCGATGAAAAATGGAGCCGGCGAGACGGTGTGTATTATTCTGACGTGAGAGGAAAAGAACGCTATGTGAAAAAGAGTAATAAAGAACTGCTTGCCGATGTTACCGATGCTGCATCGTTCTATAAAGTTGCAGAGTTTAATATAAAAGGCGTGCTCATGGACAGTGTGAAAGATGTCTCATTGTCGAGCCTTGCATTATGCGATAATTTGCCCGACGAGGAGTGCGCGGCTATGTCGCGCAGTGCAACAAACACCTATGTCTTTAATGGTCGTCTGCATCTTGCCGGTGTACGCGAGGAACTATTCAAGGCATACAATCCATATGACTATTTGCCGTCAATGCTCGATGCACATTTTGCCGATTATGCAATGGTGGTAACAAAAATCAAAACAAGCAAAGGGATTGCTGTCGTGAAAAAAGAGTATAATGGCACATTTGCTCTTGGAGTTAAAGATGGTGTCTATTGTATAACTCCATATATAATGTACCCCGATTCACGCGCCTATGAGATGATGTTTGTTATAGTAATAGACTCAGTCGTTTATAGCAAAAACTTCTATTTGAAACAGCACAAGCTGCTGAATATTGCAAGCTATATACAGTCCTATGGTGATGGAGCAACAGTTACCCTTGTGAGCGGTCTGAGTAACGGAACAGAACCTAATTTGTTATCGGCAGAGAATGTGAAAGCATTCTTCTCATATACTCCGGGTGAATATGTGATAGTGTTTTCCGAGGGCGATGGCTGGTATTATGGAGATGTCGCATTCTCGCCAAGAAACAGCGGTTCGGGATATCATCCTTTAATATCATGCTTGAATCCTGTCGAGGGCGACACCATAACAATAATAATTTCAAAAGGAAACGAACTCGAAAATCTTCTTGATATAAATGATATTGAGATAAATGCCACATGGGAGGTGCTTTCTGCCGTTCCGCAAATAGAAGAGGTAAATGCTTGCGAGATGCGCAACAACGTTATGAAAGTATCAAAGACCGATAACCCGTTCCATTTTCCGGTCAAGAACACCTATACGCCGTCTTACGATGATATTTTGGCAGTGTGCAGCAATACCGTGGCATTGTCACAAGGGCAGTTTGGTCAACACCCGTTGTATGTTTTTTGTAAAGATGGAATCTGGGTTATGACAAATGACTCTTCGGGAAACATTGCCTACACCACTGCGCAACCACTCTCGCGCGAGGTGTGCGTGAATACAGAATCGCTTTGTGGAATAGATTCCGGTGTGGTGTTTGTGAGCAAAGGCGGGCTTATGCTTCTGCAAGGAGGCAACCTTGTGTGTCTTTCTGCTGTGTTGCATAACGATAGCAAATATATAAATGACACTTCGCAGAACTCTTTGTTGTTTAAGATCGCACAGTTATCATATAACGGTTCAATATTGTGTGCAAACCATCTTTTTCGCGAGTATATAAAAACAGCGGTAGTGGGTTATCTTGCAAATGAAAAGGAGTTGCTGGTGTCCAATAGCCGGTATGATTTTTCCTATGTCTTTTCGCTTGAAAACAGTTCATGGACAAAAGTGAACAAGAGTTATGCTTGTTTCATCAATCGCTATCCTATTATTATGGGTAATACGCTGGTAGATGATAAGAGTTTTATATCGGTGTTGCACAAAGATTATGCTGCCGGATATGCGCCGGTTCTGCTCATCACTCGTCCGCAGCCATGGGGCAGCAAGATGCCTAAAAGAATAGTGCAGTTTATGTTGCATGCAACAGTAAAAGCCACACAAGAACATAAGCCCTATGAGTATGGTGGGCTGGGGTGCTACCTCTTGTGCAGTAACGATGGCGTGCATTTCAAACTGCTTGGCGGGGTGGAGAAAACTGATGATTTCAGCGATGTTGTTTTTCCATTCTTTCCAACGCAATCATACAGATATTATATGATAGCGTTGTCGGGCACAATGTCGGTAGAGAGCAAGATTGTGGGTGTGCAACTTGCAATAGAATGTGTATGGGATAATCGTTTACGTTAGTTATGGAAATAATAATAGAAAAAGAAAACATAATAGAGGAACTGCATAGAATATCGGCCCATTTAGGCAATAAATTATCGGTTCCGGAACTTGTGGCTTCCACAGCCGACGATGAGTCTAAAATTGATATCATGCTGTCGGCTTCTGTTGCCGAGTTATTTAACATCCTCTCTCCTTATGCTGTATTAAAACCGTCGGATACAGATATTATATATGAGTTGAATATGCCTGCCAACTGGAAGTCGAGCAGAAGCGACAGCCTGCGTGCTTTGTGCAAAAATTATTTGATTTATTCTGTTTTTGCCCGTTGGCTCGATTTTGTGAAAGGAGATAGTGCCGCGCTGTATCGTGCTCTTAACAAAGAGAATGTTGTTGCAATACTGCATATCCTTTCTTTGAGAGAGAAACCTCAGCGCAATTAGCAAAAGGAGGGTGACCCAAAAGTAAATAAGGGTTGCCCTCTTATCTTTTCTTCATATAGCT
>CAYRFX010000065.1:0-11726 GCA_964423665.1 uncultured Bacteroidaceae bacterium
TTACCTTGGTAATTGTAAACGTAGCACTCGATTATATGGTGAACAGCAGCCGCCAAATGGTGCAATTCTTCATATTCTCAAATAAATATGAGGAGATTGGTTACTACATCACACGCAGGCTCAACCGCGGAGTAACATTGCTCGATTCTGTAGGTTTCTATTCAAAGAAAGAGGGAAAAGTTATAACTACACTCACCCGTGCCAACCAGTCGAATCTACTGTTCAGCATGGTGAAACAGATAGACCCAAATGCACTTATATCGCAATCAAAGGTTATGGGTGTATATGGCAACGGATTCGACAAGATTAAAGCGAAGAATATCAAACTGCAAGAAGAAAACGAAGAACCTGAAAACACTAAATAAAGTACTATGAAACTTGTATTTGCGACAAACAACAAACACAAACTACAAGAGGTGAGGGATATTCTTGGCAATAGGGTAGAGGTTCTCTCTCTCAAAGATATAAATTGCCACGACGATATACCCGAAACAGGCACTACACTCGAAGAGAATGCATTAATAAAAGCACGCTGGATAAGCGAAAAATATAATTGCAACTGCTTTGCCGATGATACCGGCTTGGAAGTGGAAGCAATAGGCGGTGCACCGGGAGTATATTCGGCACGCTATGCAGGAGAGGAGTGTAACTCTGAATCCAATATGCAGTTGCTGTTACATAATTTAACAGGAAAAACTAACCGCGCCGCACAATTTCGCACAGTTATTGCGTTAATTATAAATAAAGAGGAGCATCTCTTCGATGGAGTGGTCAAAGGGGAAATAAGCACCGAAAAGATGGGAGAAGCCGGCTTTGGTTACGACCCCATCTTTATACCTCAAGGCTATGATTTAAGTTTTGCACAAATGGGTAGTGAAACAAAAAACAGCATCAGCCACCGATACAGAGCTACTGAAAAGTTAAATAATTACCTAAAAGAGAATTATGATTAAGAATTTTTTTGCAATAGCTATAGCCATACTATTGTCTGTAACCGCAAAAGCAGCCATAGGAGATTGGCAAATACACACAGCATATAGTGATGCAACATATTGTCAAGTAGTAGGCAGTAAAATTTATGTGCTTGCATCGGGCTCGCTTTTTTCATATGACAAAGAAGATGGAGAAGTATATATATATGACAGAATCAATGAATTGAATGATTTTGATATTACTCATATAGCCTATTGCAAAGAAATTGATGCATTGGTAATAATATACAAAAACGCTAATATCGATATTCTCTATTCAAACGGTTATATATACAACATATCCGATTTCAAGAGCAAGATTATACCAAATAAAAATATTAACAATGTAAATATCGACGGAAAAACCGCATATATCAGCACCGGATTCGGCGTTGTAATTCTCAATTTGGAAAAATTGGAATTTGAGAATACATATAATTTGAATTTAAGCACACACTGCTCCTATGTATTAAATGATTATCTGTACATAGGAACCGATAAAGGTATATACAAAGGCTGTATAAGTAATAATCTTCTCGACAAAGCCAACTGGACAAAAATCAATGACTCAAAAATAGATAATTTTACCGATTATAACGGAAAAATAGCTTGTATAATCAGTGCTAAAGGATTATTTACAATAGGCGACAACAATGAATTAGAGACTGTTGTATCGGTGTCAGCCACACGAACATATAAATATGCTTATAAAAAAGAGGATAAGATATATTTAGGCTGGCAAGGAATACTCACCATTGTAAATAGCGACGGTACATTCAAACACCACTCAACAACAGCCGGGACTAACTATCTTGCAGTAGATGGTGACAGCTATTGGAACTGCAAAGGAATAAAAGGATTGGTAGAAAACAAAATATCGGGTAACGCACTTATTGATGGAGAAAATTTTATTACCACAAACAGCCCTGTGCGTAACTACTGCGAATACATGCGCTTTGTGAGCGATGAAAAACTACTTGTGGCAGGAGGAACACTCAACTACTTTGATATAACCTTCTACCCCGGTACACTCATGGAATATGATTACATTAACCAGAAATGGATAAATCTGCCCGAGGATAACATGCGCACCGAAACCGGTGTAAAATATGTAAATATATGCTCTATCGATGAAGACCCCACAGAGCCAGGACACTATTTTGCAGGCTCATTCGGACAAGGATTGTATGAATTCCGCGATGGCGCTCTTGTAGGCTATTATAGTCATAAAGAGTATAAAAATAAAAATGATAATAATAAAAATAACGAAATTATTAAGGAAAGTGAGCTTGAAAGCCCAATTCCCTTAACAAACGCGGGAGCAGTTAATTATGTGCGCGTGCCACGGGTGGAATTTGACAATAATGGTAATTTGTGGATTGTAAATACCCACACAGAAAACATTGTAAAAGTTCTTAAAAAAGATGGTACCTGGCAATCGCTCTATTACAAAGATATTGCCGGTGCCGAAACCATGGTTGAGATAATGGTAGATTCTCGCGGGTGGCTCTGGCTGACCTCACTGCAAGGGTGGGAAGGCCCAGGTCTCTTCTGTGCAAAAATGAATAATACACCATTTGACACAAGCGACGACCAAACAAAAAAATGGTTGAATAAGATCACAAATCAAGATGGTACAAGTTACACCATAAACCAAATATATTCAATTAAAGAAGATAAAAACGGAGAAATATGGGTGGGAACCGATGCCGGATTGTTTGTAATTAAAAACCCTGCCAAATTTTTTGATGAAGGAATATACACACAGATAAAGGTTCCACGCAATGACGGTACAGGGCTCGCCGACTATCTCTTCAGCGGTGCTATAATAACAACAATAGAGACCGATGGAGCCAACAGAAAATGGATTGGCACCATGAATAACGGAATATATCTTGTAAGTGCCGATGGACTCGAAATGATTCACCACTTTACAACCGCAAATTCAGTGTTGCCATCTGATAACATAAAAAGCATTGCAATAAATGAAAAGAGCGGAGAAGTATTCATTGGAACAGCAAATGGAATGGTCAGCTACATGAGCGATGCAACAGAACCCCAAGAGACACTGCAAGAAAATGCCGTGTATGCTTACCCCAACCCTGTAAAAGCCTCGTACAGCGGAAATATTTCTATTGTGGGACTCACATATGATTGCGAGATTAAAATCGTTGACGCTGCGGGATATTTAATCACAGAGGGCACTTCTACCGGCGGGCAGTTCACATGGAACGGCCGCAATGCCAAAGGTGAAAAGGTTGCAAGCGGTGTCTATTATGTTTTAATGTATGACGCAAATGGCGATGAGAGCCTCGCTACAAAGATTTTGATAACAAGATAAGGGGAATTCTAATATTTATAAATAAACAGGCTTAGACGGCGTTATATCGTTTAAGCCTGTTTTTATACATTTTATATATAATATAGTCGAATCGGTTTTTTTGATATCCCCAGTTTTTCAACTGTTATTATTATATATTTTTCCTTTATTAAAATTTTAAATAAATAAACAACAATAATAAAGGCTGTTGATATTGTAGAGAAATATTTTGAGAAAAAGTTGCTTTTTAAGTTATTAAAGTAAAACAACAATTTATTCTCTTATTATAAACAGCGTAAATTATTGTGTAATATTATTTTATATACTTTATCAACATATGGTTGATTATATTGTTTAATGATAATTTTCTTCGTTCAGGGTATTGAAAAACGGTTAAAAATGTATTGAAAAATTTTTGTGAAAAAGTGGCAAAATAATTTGGCTTTTTAATATCGTCATCGGCTTAATAATTTACTTTTCTTTTCAAAATCAAATTACCATTTTTTATATTTTTTTTATTATATGTTTTTCAACAATCTATTAACAATATAAACCGAGGTTTTCAACAATAGTACAGCAAAATATTTGGTAATATAGGCTCAATTATCCGATTGATAATATAAAATAAGGTTGTGATGATTACCACAACCTTATTATAAGTATATATTATATATATCCGCCTTATTTAAGTTTGGCAAGAGCCTCTTTAATGCGGCGCATTGCTTCAATGATATTTTCATCACTTGTTGCATAGCTCATGCGGAAACATTCTGGAGCACCGAATGAGGTACCGCCTACAGCTGCAACGTGAGCTTCAGTGAGAAGGTACATTGCAAGGTCGTCTGAATTATTTATAGTTTGCCCATTATAGCTTTTACCATAGAACGAGCTGCATTTTGGGAAGAGATAGAAAGCACCTTCGGGGATATTAACCTCCAAGCCGGGAATATCCTTTGCAAGTTCAACGATGAGGTTACGGCGACGTTCAAATGCTTTTCTCATCTCCTCAACAGGTTCTTGAGAACCATTATATGCCTCGATAGATGCAATTTGTGATATTGAGCCCGGACCGCTGGTATATTGTCCTTGCAGTTTGTTGCAGCCTTTCACAATCCAGTCGGCAGCAGCAAGGAAACCTATACGCCAACCGGTCATTGCATATGCTTTTGAAACACCGTTTATAATAATTACTCTGTCGCGTATCTCTTCAAACTGGGCAATACTCTCGTGTTTGCCCACATAGTTTATATGTTCATAAATTTCATCGGCTACAACAAATACATCGGGGTGGTTGGCAAGAACATCGGCAAGCTCTTTAAGTTCCTCTTTTGTATATACCGAGCCGGTGGGGTTCGAAGGTGAACAAAGAATAAGCATCTTTGTTTTAGGGGTTATTGCAGCCTCTAATTGCGCGCCGGTAATCTTAAAGTTCTGCTCAATGCCTGCACTCACAATGATAGGTGTGCCATCGGCGAGTTTCACCATATCGGGGTAGCTCACCCAGTAGGGTGCAGGTATTATAACCTCGTCACCCTCGTTTATAAGTGCCATGATGGCGTTGCAAACAGCCTGTTTTGCACCATTTGATACAGAGATTTGTGCTTCGGTAAATTCGAGCCCGTTCTCTTTTTTTAATTTCTCCACAATGGCTTTGCGCAATGCAGGGTATCCTGGAACAGGAGAGTAACGAGACCAGTTATCCTCTATTGCTTTTTTTCCAGCCTCTTTAATTGCATCGGGAGTATTAAAATCGGGTTCTCCCACGCTCATGTTTATCACATCAACTCCTTGTGCTTTTAATTCTTGGCTCTTTTGTGACATTGCCAATGTAGCAGAGGGTGCTAATCTATTGACACGATTCGATAATTTATTCATAATTATAGTCAGTTATTTTATTATCTGATTTGTGATTAAAATTCTATAATCTCGCAATATTGTTATGCAAAACTATTTTTTATTATCAAAATGAAGGGTGTGCCCCATACGCTCGGCTTTTGTATGGAGGTAGCGTGAATTAAAATTATTAGGTTCTATTTCAATACTCACATTCTCAACAACCTCTAATCCGTAACTTTCGAGCCCGATGCGTTTCACAGGGTTATTTGTTATAAGTCTCATTTTATGAACCCCTATTTTACGCAAAATTTCTGCTCCCACACCATAATCTCTCTCATCGGCTTTGAAACCGAGGCACAGATTGGCATCTACGGTGTCCAATCCCTCTTCCTGCAATTTATAGGCTCTCATTTTATTCATCAAGCCTATTCCGCGTCCCTCTTGATTGAGATATACTACAACACCTTTCCCTGTCTCTTCAATAAGCTCCATAGCTTTATGAAGCTGTGAACCGCAGTCGCATCGTTGCGAGCCGAAAATATCTCCTGTCATGCACGATGAATGTACACGCACAAGGATTGGTTCATCTTCTTCCCATTCACCCTTTATGAGTGCAACATGTTCAAGACCTGTGGCAGTCTGCTTAAAAGGTATCAGGCGGAAGTGTCCGTGCTCGGTGGGCATATCTACCTCTTCACCTTTTTCAACAAGAGATTCTTGTTGCAGGCGATACTCTATGAGATCTTTTATAGATATTATTTTAAGATTATTCTCCTCGGCAATCTTTATAAGCTCGGGCATGCGTGCCATGGTGCCATCTTCGTTCATAATTTCTATGAGTGCGGCAGCAGGGTAGAGCCCTGCAAGGCGTGCAAGGTCTATGCTTGCTTCTGTGTGCCCGGCGCGACGCAACACACCTTTATCCTGTGCGTATAGCGGGTTTATATGCCCGGGGCGTGCAAAAGTATCGGCTGTGCTTGCAGGGTCGGCAAGAGCCTTTATTGTTGCAGCTCTGTCGGCAGTGGATACTCCTGTTGTGCAACCATCTATTTTATCTATGGTAACGGTAAAAGGTGTTCCCAATAAGCTGGTGTTTGTGTTTACCTGCGGGTCTAATTGCAACTCTTTGCAACGAGACATTGTAATGGGCGCACACAATACTCCTCGCCCGTTTTTCAACATAAAATTAACAGCTTCGGGTGTTATTTTTTCGGCAGCGATGATAAAATCGCCCTCATTCTCCCTGTCCTCATCATCAACCACTATAACAAATTTTCCTTCGCGGAAATCTTTTACAGCATCATCTATAGAACTTAATTTGAAATTTTCCATATTCTGTTTTTATACAAGTTTCTCTTTTATAAGTCTCTCCATAAGGCTCTTTGAATTCTGTTCCACGGTTACAAGGTCTTTTAACAAGCGAAATCTGAATCTCACAGAGCGTATATATATAATTACACCAATGGGGAATATTACAAGCGATAGAATATTGAGCCATTTTATATTGAATGGCGATTTTACTCCTTCGGGTGCGAGAATGGGGAATACATTAAGTAACTGAATAACCTTTTTATTACGGCTGTTTCCCATCTTATCTACAAGATTTTCCAACTTTTCATTCAAGAGTTGTAATTTATCATCACCACCTGCAAAGAATATATTTTTGATTGATGGCAGTTTTTTCAGTTTAGCATTCTTCTTGTACAGTCTTGCCTCTAAATGTATCTCCTCGAGTATTTTATAATCATTACTGTAATCGGGGTCATCTATGATAACCTCTTTGAGTGTAACATTTCTTTTCTCGCGTATGCCGAACAGAGACATAAAGAATGCTTTGTATGCATCGGTATTGAATATGGCAGAATCCTTGTTCGACTGATAAGTGAATAGTATTCCCATAGGAGCAAGTATCAGCGTACTCAACCAGCTTCCTATCCATATTTCCCACTCGCCCTCACGCGCCATCTTATATGCCGATGTATTCAGCAGATAGTAAAGAATGAATATAGCCACAGAAATAAGCACGGGATATCCCAAGCCTCCTTTTCTCACAATAGCTCCAAGCGGTGCACCAATAAAGAAGAATATGACACAAGCAAGCGACAAGGTTATCTTATCCCACCAGGTAATCTTATGCTTGTTAAGGTCTTTATCCAAGCCATGCATTATACTGTTTTTAATCTCATAATCAGCTTTAAGCTGCTTTATTTTTGTAAGGTGGGCCTTTTTCCAGAGTTTTTTGTTGAGAGCTGTTGCTATGTTATATACACTATCGCTGTTCATGGAAAAAATATTGTTTTTCTCCATGAATGTAGTGTCTTGCGATGTGAATTCACTCTTAATATTAAATGTAGTGCGCATCGTGCCACGCCAGTTGTTGCGTCCTATGCTGTCGGTGTGGTGTGTTAGTCTTTTTATAGACTCTTCAAGTTCCAGCATATTCTGGCTCTTTGCGTTAGCTTTTAGGAATGAGCCATCTTTCATATCAAACCCGCCGTCTATGGGTATAACAACCACTTTTTTGCTGAAAGTCTCGCGACGATAAGGCACGTTCTTCTTGTTTACACCCTGGTCAACGATATTTGAAAATTGTTCACCCGTGAATAGTTGCAGAATAAGATGTTTATCATCGGGGGTAGTATTTATCTTTCCCGAGTCTGCTACAAGAATATTTGCATTTTCAAATCCTGCCGACATGTCATATATCATCACTTTATACAACATACCTGTCTCTTTGTCTTTTTTTTGTACAAAGAGGTTATATCCCTCTATCTGGTCATAAAACACACCCTCGGGTATCTCCACCTCGGGAGAAGTTTGTTTAATGGAGTATAGAATGGTGTATAATTTCATTTGAGCATAGGGGCTCACAACATTCTGAAAATAGAAAGAAACCCCGCCCATGATGATGCACACAGCTAAAATGGGCATCATAATTCTTATTAGAGGAATACCGGCAGCCTTCATGGCAAGTAACTCCAGTCTTTCTCCAAAGTTACCAAACGTCATGAGCGATGCAAGCAGTATGGCAAGGGGCAGAGCCTCGGCAACCACAGCTACCGAACAAAGCGAAAAAAACTGTGCAAGCACGGTAAAATCGAGTCCTTTACCCACAAATTCATCTACCGACTTCCACAGCATTTGCATAATAAATATAAAGAGGCAGATAAAAAAAGTACCCATTAAAAGTTGAACAAAGCTTTTAATGATGAACCAGTCGAGTTTTTTTATAAATAGTCGGGGTAATTTCATATTTCCGCCGTTTTTATATCAATTCCAATAGAGTTTTATGTTGTGTTGTATTTTTATAATACAAAGATAATGCAAGGGCGGGGCAATACAAAACAAATTTCTCTATTTTTAACATATAAATAAATATATTATATAATAAAAGAGACACTGCACACAAGGTTAAATACCTTTTTATGTGCAGTGTCTTATAATTTTGAGCATACGACATTTACCATAAATTATGGTTATATAATGCTCTTTTATGTTTATACTCGCTTTTTTACATGCCCGATTGCCTGCGCAGAGTCTCAATCTGTGAATCCCATAAATCCTTTTGGTCGTCAATTTCACCCTTTTCGGCAAAATCGGTAATTACAAGAGTGTGTTCCCTTGTCAGTTCATTGTATGCAATTCGCATTTCAAAAAAAGTGTGCGGGTCCTCATCTTCCCATCTCAATTTCACATATACACCATTTCGCTGTGTAATAATGTGGGCGGTTCTTTGCTCAGTTTTTCCCCAGCGGAAAATAAGTGATTTTCCCACAGTCTCCACCTTATCGGCAAACCACGGAGATAGTCCCGCTGCAGTTCCAATGTATTTCCACAACATTGTTGCGCTGCCCTTCATGGGATATTCAATACTGAATTTCTCTTTGTTCATTGTTTGTCTGGGTTCAAAATTATATTTGTCGCAAGGTATATAATTATATTGAAAAAAACAATAAAACGCTAAATTATATTTAGTTAAATAAAATGAATCCCCGTTTTTTATAAGTGAAAAAATAAAATAGCAGTATATGAAAATTGCATATACCGTGGCAAGATAATTATAACATTTAATATTTTTTTGACGAAAAAAGAGAAAAAGTTTGTGTTTCTCAAAGAATAGCCCTATCTTTGCACCGCAAAAATGTGATGGCGAGATAGCTCAGCTGGTTAGAGCGCATGATTCATAATCATGAGGTCCCCGGTTCAATCCCGGGTCTCGCTACTGAAGCGGAGAAAGTTTTAAAACTCTCTCCGCTTTTTTTGTTTATACTTTTTTGAGTATTTTTGAGCCATAATTGGGCTTACTTAAATGATTTTTAAACTAGGCTTATGATACCAAAAATAACAGAGTGTATGCTCCCCCTCTTGCAATATATGAGTGACAAAGAAATTCATTCAGCAAAGGAATGCAGAGAATATATTTCAAGAGTGTTTAATCTATCATATGATGATAAAGCACTATTAAAATCAAAAGACATAGTAGGTTGGACTAAACATCGTTTAAGAACAATAGGAATGCTTGAAACAGTATCTCGTGGCAACTATAGAATTACAGAAAATGGTTTGAAATTTTTGCAAACAACACCACCTACAAAGGAAAGACCTTTTAGGGAGTATGGATATTGATTATCAAAGTAAATAAAATCATTTATAAACAATATTAAAATTAAAGTTATGGACGTTTTATTATCTTTTGTTTTACTTGTATTTGGAATTTTACAAATAATCTTATTTTTCAAAATTTGGGGTATGACAAACAACGTTTGTAAAATCAGAGAATTAATGGAAAATTATTCTCAAAACAATACAAACAATTCCTCAAAAGAAGTTGTAGGAGAATGCGACAGTATTGAAGTCAATGATTTTGTAATGGAGATTAAGACTCAAAAAGAGTTCAAGGTAAAACAAATTATTGGCGAAAATAAATTTGAATGTATAGAAAGATACGGCTGTGTTATTTATACTTTTGAGAAAGATGAAATAAAACTCATAGGTAAGCAGTAATATCTTTTAGATTATACTAATACAAAAAAATGTATCAATATAACCAACAGGCTGTATTGATACATTTTTATTTTGAAAAGTCTCTTTCAATTTCCTCTTACTTCACAAATCTCTTAATCCCGGGAATCTGGTTCAGCGGCAAGTCCTTTTTCACAAAATATGCCACAAAAACAAGCAGCAGCAGGGTGTTCACCGCCATTTTGGCAATGCTGTTTTCTATGGGCAACACAATGGAAATACCATAGAGTAGTGCAAATAGTGCCACGTATGTGAATATCCCTTTGAGGTCATATTTTGTGGCATTGCGCTTTTGCCCCACAAAGTAGGATAGTGTCATTGCGGTAAAATAGCCTGCAAATGAGCCCCACGCGCAGGCTATGTACCCATATTGCGGTACAAACACAATATTCACGGCAAAAAGTATTGCGCAGCCTATGAACGAGAATATTGCTCCCCAGTAGGTCTCGTCGTTAAGCTTGTACCAGAATGATAGGTTGAAATATATGCCCATAAACATTTCGGCTGCCATCACAATGGGTACCACCTTCAGTCCCTCCCAATAGTCGGGGTTTATGAGGTGGCGCAGAATATCCATATAGAACATTACCACAAGGAACGCCATGAGCGCAATCACAATAAAGTATTTCATTGCTTTTGCATTCAGCTCTTTGCTGTTTTTTATTGCACTGTTGCCAAAGACAAACGGCTCGTAGGCATAGCGGAACGCCTGCATAAGCATTGCCATAATGGCTGCCACCTTAACTGCGGCACCATATATGCTCAATTCCATTTTGCCCTGTTGCCCGGGAACCAGCTGTGTGTATATTATCTTGTCGGCATTCAGGTTAAGTATGCCTGCTATGCCAAGCAGCAGTAGTGGCCACGAGTATTTGAGCATGCTTTTGAGCAGGGCAGCGTCGGCTGTGAAGCGGAACAAGCGGCATTCGGGTATAAAGAACAGGGTGATGAATGCCGTGCACACAAGGTTTATGAAAAAGACATAGAATGCTTGGTTGTGTGGCGAATAAAAAGTACCGAAGAAATCGGGGTTTTTCTCATACAGCACCGGCATCAACAGGAACACAAACAGGTTGAGTGCTATGTTTGTGAATATGTTTAGCAGTTTGAGCGATGCAAATTTTATGGGTCTTTTTTGGAATCTTAGCAACCCGAACGGGATAGCTTGCAGTGCATCGAGAGCCACCACCACCGCCATTATTCCCACAAATTCGGGATTGGCAGCATAGCCCAGTGCTGTTGATACTTCGGGCAAAAAAATGAATATAGCCGCAAGGAACAGGGTGCACAGCGTGCCAATCACCTGCATAGACATTGAGAATGTTTTTGATAGATTTGCCCCCTCGCGGCTTGCGAAACGGAAGAAGGTGGTTTCGAACCCGAAAGTAAGAATCATCAGCAGCAGGGCTGTCCAAGCATATATGTTGGTAACCACACCGTAGTTACCGCTCTCCACACTCATTTTAGCAGTGTATAGCGGCACCAGCAGGTAGTTCAGGAATCTACCCACTATGCTGCTTAATCCATAAATTACCGTGTCTTTTGCAAGTGATTGCAGTTTGCCCATAGGTGATTAT
>CAYRFX010000066.1:0-11548 GCA_964423665.1 uncultured Bacteroidaceae bacterium
AACAACAGATGTTGTGTGGAAGAATATAGAGCTCCCCGGCATTGGGGCAGCCGTGATAGGCGATACAGCCGGCTACGACGATAGCGGGGAGCTTGGCGCAATGCGTGTGGAAAGCACCCGCCGCGTGATAGCCCGCATAGACCTTGCAGTGGTGCTTCTCACCGGCAGCCCCTCATGCGCTGCTGTGGAAAAAGAGTGGCAGCAGATGTTTGCAACAGCAGATGTTCCTGTTATATATCTCCTTGCCCGTTGCGACGAGGGAACCGCTGCAATAGAAGAGTGGGGCAGAGAGCTCTCGGCAGAGGTTATTCCATTCTCCGCTGTAACAGGCGCGGGTCATAAGCAACTGCTTGCCCGCATGGCGGCTGCCTATGGCAAGGATAATAATATAGACGATATAACCCACTCGTTAGTGAAGGCAGGTGATGTCGTGCTTTTGGTGATGCCTCAAGATGCGCAAGCACCCACAGGACGCTTGATAATGCCGCAGGTGCAGACACTGCGCAACCTGCTCGACAAGCACTGCATGCCCGTTTGTTGTGCTCCCGAAGAACTCCCTCGGTTGCTATCCTCCCTCAAGGAGCCGCCGGCATTGGTAATAACCGACTCGCAAGTGTTCCCGCAAGTGAAACAGCAGATACCGCAAGGCTGCCGTTTGACCTCCTTCTCGGTGCTCATGGCGCGTCATAAGGGCGATATAAACACCTTCCGTGCCGGTGCCGACAAACTGCTCGCCCTCAATGGCAACGCCCGCGTGCTCATAGCCGAGGCTTGCAGCCACATACCCGCCAACGAGGATATAGGGCGCGTGAAGCTCCCGCGCCTCCTGCGTAAACGTTTTGGGGAGGAATTGCAAATAGATATAGTCTCGGGCAACGACTTTCCCGCCTCCCTTGCTCCGTATGATCTTGTGATACATTGTGGCGCGTGTATGTTCACCCGCCGTCATGTGCTTTCACGCGTGCGGCAGGCTCGTGCTCAGGGTGTCCCCATAACCAACTATGGAATAGCAATAGCAGCCCTCACAGGGATATTGCCCGATATTGTTTATTAACCACAAACTTTAATGCCGATGAAAAGATTTTTACCTCTCTTCTTTTTTATCTTTCTTGCACTCCCACTTGTGGCGCAAAAAGCGAACTACACAGCGTTCAAGCCCGGAACATTGTGGCTCGATACCGATGGGCGCGTGATAAATGCCCATGGTGGCAGCATGCTCTTTCACAAAGGCAAATACTATTGGTTTGGCGAGTATCGCGAGGAATTTTCAACAGAAACGCTCGTCGGTGTTTCCTGCTACTCCTCCACCGATTTGATGAACTGGAAAAACGAAGGCATAGTTCTTCCCATAACAAAAGAAAAAGGCTCTCCATTGTCTGTCGGTGCGCTTGTGGAACTTCCCCGTGTGGTATATAACAAAAAGAACAAGATGTTTGTGATGTACTTTCATCTGGAACCGGCAGGCGAGCGACTCAGCGGCTGTGTGGGTGTTGCAACCGCCAAAACCATCACAGGCCCCTATAAGCTTGTGAAGCATGGAAGAATAAATGCAGGGCAGTGGCCCATGAATGGCAATGTCCGTCCGGCGGAATTTACACAACAGGATAGGGAAATGAGCGCGAACAAATGGGCTGAGGGGTGGCACGAGGCAGTAACCAATGGCTTATTGGTGCGTCGCGATTTTCATGCAGGGCAACAATGCGGCGATATGACACTCTTTGTCGATAGCGATGAGCGTTGTTATCACATATACTCGTCCGAAGATGGTCTTGCGCTTCATATAGCCGAGCTCACCGACGATTACCTCTCCTACACAGGGCGTTATCTGCGTGTTAATCCCGCAGGGCAAAATGAAGCTCCCGTGATTTTCAAAAACGATGGTATCTATTGGTTCCTCACCACAAGTAGTTCAAGCTGGCAGCATGGCTCCACACGCCTTTTCTCGGCACCCACCATTTGGGGACCATGGGAGCCGAGGCTCAATCCGTGCAAAGGAAAAACAGTCTCTTCCACCTTCTATTCTCGCGGAACATACATATTCCCGGTGGCGGGCACTCCAAATACCTATATATTCATGGCAGACCGCTGGAAATCCCATAATCCCATCGATAGTCGTTATATATGGTTGCCGGTTCGTTTTAAATACGGAACGCCTCTGTTGGAATGGTCTTATGAATGGCATTTGTAAAAATTTCGATTAAACACACAAACATAAATATAATAATGAGAAACAGAACAAGAACCATACTTCTCGCAATGATGGCAGCAATCCTTGCAGGTTGCAGCTGCAGCAATAAAGAACAATACGAACCCCGTGTGGAACGCCCCGAAAAGGCAACCCGCTTGAGTTACGTTAAATTCTCCCGTGAATTCAACGATATGAACGACACTCATCTTGCCGCAGCACAAAGCATCGGCATCGAACCGCTTGCCTCCCGCAGCGAAATCCCAAATGCTTCGCGCGAGCTTGTATATATTGAAACTTCACCGGCTTATGAGGTGGAATCGCTCACACACTCCTCGCCGCTCCTTGTGCCCGAGGCGGCAGCCTTGCTCAAAGAGATAGGTGAGAGCTTCCAGGATTCCCTCGTGAGGCATCACTATTCCCCTTACAAGGTTATTGTAACCTCTGTGTTGCGCACCGATGAAGATGTGAAAGGTCTCTCCAAACGCAATATTAACGCCTCTAAACGTTCTGTTCATTGCTACGGCACCACCTTTGATATAACCTATAAGCGTTTCCATCGTTTAGATGAAAAAGCCGAGGAGACCTCACAGGCAAAGTTGAAAGCCGTGCTCGGAGAGGTGTTGCGCGACCTTAAGAAACAGGGACGTTGTTATGTGAAACACGAGGTTAAACAAGCATGCTTCCACATAACCACCCGCAAATAGTTATACAGATTTTGTAAAACTCCTCCACTCTTTGAGTTGGGTTGCCTAAAGGGCGGGGGAGTTTACAAAAAATAACAACTAAGATGAACGAAGAAAAAACAACCATATTTCAACGCCCCGTGTGGGTGGCTCTTTTCGCCCTCACGGCAGCAGTGGCATGGGGCTGGGCATACCCGCTCATAAAACTCGGCTTTGCAGAGTTTGGCATAGGAACAGAAATGACCGGCAGTAAAATGCTTTTTGCCGGCATAAGATTTACTCTCTCGGGTTTAATAATCCTTCTTATAGCTGCAATCACAAAACGCAAGCTCATTGTATCCACTCCCTCAGCTTGTGGGTATATATTTTTATATGGTATCCTCAACACCACTCTTCATTATACATTCTTTTATATAGGGCTATCCCATAGCCAAGGAGCAAGAGCCGCCATCTTGAACTCCCTTGGAGTCTTTTTGCTTGTGCTGCTCGCCTGCATATTCTTCAAAAGCGATAAATTTACGAGCCGCAAACTGTTTGGCTGCCTCATAGGCTTTGTCGGAATCCTGCTGCTCAATACAGGTGTGGCAGGCAGTGGCGAATTTACTCTTATGGGCGACGGCATGATAATTCTCAATGCCCTATGCGCAGCCTTTGCCGGGCTCATGACGCGCGGGTTAGGGCGTCACTCCGATGTTTTTGTAGCCACAGGCTACAGCCTTGCAACAGGTGGCATCTTGCTTGTCGTCCCCGGGCTGCTCATAGGTGGAACACTGCCGGTAATCACCGCATGGGGCGTTACAATTCTGTTACTCCTTGTCGGCATATCCACAATGGGCTTTTCGCTCTATAATAAACTAATCAGCTGCAACCCCGTGGGCAAAGTGGCAATATTTAACTCTCTCATACCCGTAGTGGGGGCTGTCACCTCGTGCCTCTGCCTTGCCGAGCCCTTCTATTGGAAATATATGTTTGCCGCCCTGCTTGCCACCTGCGGAATATATATAATAAACAGGGGAAAAAGATGATTATTCTATAACCTCGGCAATGGTGAGCCCGTTTGTCTTTCCTACAATATATTTAGCCGTGCCCTCCTCCTTCTCTCCGTGACGAGAAAGATTCTCTATAAACAAAGGTCTGTTTTTCTCAATTACCAAACAAGAAAAAACATCACCGGCTTTTATACTTGCGTTTTCTGCATTTATTACACAAAATCTGTTGTCGCCTCTGTGCTCAATCTCACACACCCTGTTGGGCTGCCAACCTATTCTCACACGCGTGCCCACAGCAAGCTTGTTGCATATAATGGCATTCTCATACATGAATAGTTCCGATTCTGTCCGCCCCTCCTTTTTGAGATTTGCACAATACTGCTCCCAATCATCACTTCCCACTAACTTTGTCAGAATATTTAATATCCTGATAGATATATTTGAGTTCTTGCGGGTGGAATATCCCCACAATCTCTCCAATGTGCTCACAGATATATGTTCCTTTAATCGTTCTTCAATTATGCATTGCAGTTTTATAAAAGAGGAGTGGGAACTAGTGCCACCTGTCAATTTTTCAATCTCCTTGCGCAATGCACAAATTTGGGGTATATCGGTTTTTATGTTCATAGTGCTATTTTTTTTCAAAAATAAAGAATATCTTTGAAACTATAAACAAGATTGTGAAAATGACAAAAAAAGACAAACACGCGATTAAATTTTAGATTATATATTTGCGCACATTTAATTTGTAACAAAACAAATGTAATGTAGCGTTGCTTTTTATCTAAGCAATTATCTAAGCAATATCTAAGCAATATAAGCAACAACCTACAAAAAAAGACAACAAACTTGCATTTATCGGATTTTTGACTTTTCTTTGCAAAAATTCAGATAAACACGCGAGTGTTTGCCATTCTCGCTGATGAACCTAGGAAATTCATTAACGGTAAGGGGATAGCAAACTTTGTCGCAAGGTGTCGTGTATGTATATGCCATATATATACTACATGCGCTATTTGCGTAGGTTGTTGCTTTTTCTTTACCACGGTTTTCCTAGGACCTATCAGCAGAAGAAAGATAACGACCTGCGCTTTCTATATTATATATTCAAGGTTGCGGTCATTGGGATAGGGAATAACAGAAAACCGTAACTATATGAGAAAAGTCTTGAAAATCTTCAAAATGTTGCTTGCTCGTTGCGGTTGCAGAAATGTCAATGTTTGAAATTCCTTTATTATAGGGATTATATGATAAAATTGATTTTGCAAAAAAGCAGAGAGTTATGAATTGTAAAAATGCGACTTACATCAATGAATGTATTAATTCGATGATTGCACGTTTGTGTAATACCGCGTCTCTTCCTGTTGATTTTGAATGGGACGGTGTGGAAATTATAGATGATGCCGACGATATTTCGGGATTTAGTAGTGATTTTGAATATGTCAAAGGGGTTTTTGCTTGCTCTAATAAAGAAGGGTGTTGCAGGGTAATCACAAAGGACGACATTATGCGACAACTTGTGGTTATAGATTCACTCTATTCAACAAATATAAACAGAATGAGGGTCTTTGCCCTTGAAGAAATCTGCGACGATATTTGGGAATTGTGCAACAATGGAAAAAATGTTCACGGCTTGGGCACGCTCACATCAAAAATAGATGCAACACAGAATCTGCTTCCTGCACTTTCATCGCTGTTTACAAAGCCTTATGGCTATATAAAAGGTGCAAAGGCGGGCAAAGCTCCCTCACTGATTTCAAAATATCTTTATTGGGCAACTGTGGTTTGTCCTGCCGATGTTTGGGGATTCCCTATTTACGATAGTATAGCGAATGAATTATTACCAAAAGTTCAGCGATTTTTAGGTATTCCTGTAACTCCGGCTATGAATATTTTCGATATTGATACATACATCGCCGGCTTGAAATCGATTATTGATGCTTTGGAAAACAATAATCCCGCATTGTGGAATAATTTGCCTGTCCTTAAATATCAGCTTCTCGATTACTTCTTGTGGCACATTGGCAAGGCTGGGAGAAATAGCTATAGCCTGCAGTTGTCAAAAAAAGAAGTTCTTGCCTGCTATGATAAGGGCGTAATAGTCAAATTACCGCGCCGTATAGCATATTGGGAAAGTATTTACAATAAACTTTAATAAATAAAAATTATGAAAACAATTAAAAAACTATTCACAGCCCTGTTGCTGCTGTGCAGCACAGTGGCAAGTGCCCACGACTTTGAGGTCGATGGCATTTATTACAACATTACAGATGAAACTGCAAAAACAGTGGAGGTAACTTACAAAGGAGATACTTATCTCGCTTACTCTGATGAGTATAGTGGCAATGTGGTTATCCCCTCGTCCGTAGCTTGTAATGAAACAACCTACAGTGTTACAAGCATAAAAGATTATGCGTTCTATGTTTGCACCGACCTCGCCAATATTGAAATTCCTAATAGCGTTACGAGTATAGGCAAGAGTGCTTTCCGAGCTTGTGACGGTCTCACCAGTGTTGAAATTCCCAATAGCGTTACAAGCATAGGAGATGATGCGTTCCGAAATTGCACCGGTCTTACAAATGTTACTATACCTAATAGCGTAACAACAATAGGTTACGACGCGTTCAGTGGTTGCACAAGCCTCACAAGCATTGAGATTCCCAATAGTATTACAAGCGTAGGAGAGAGTGCGTTCAATGGTACTGCTTGGTACAATAATCAACCCGATGGAGTGGTGTATGTAGGCAAAGTGCTCTACAAATACAAAGGCACAATGCCTAATAATACATCAATCATAGTAAAAGAAGGCACAATAAGTATATCCCAGGGTGCGTTCTATAATTGCACCGGTCTCACAAGTATTACAATCCCTAATAGCGTTACCAGTATAGGAGTGTCTGCCTTCAAGGGTTGCACCGGCCTCACAAGCATTGAAATACCGAATAGCGTAACAACAATAGGAAGCAATGCGTTCAGTGGCACCGGCCTAAAAAGTGTTACGATACCCAATTGCATTACAAGCATAAGTAATGCGTTCAGTGGTTGCGAAAGCCTCACTAGCATTGAAATCCCTGCTAGCGTAACAACAATAGGTAACGGCGCGTTCAATTATTGCACAAGCCTCGCAAGTATTACAATTCCAAACAGCGTAACAACAATAGGTGGCTATGCGTTCAATAATTGCACAAGCCTCACAAGTATTACAATCCCTAACAGCGTTACAAGCATAGGAATCTCTGCGTTTTATGAGACCGCTTGGTACAATAACCAGCCTGACGGAGTGATATATGCAGGTAAAGTGCTTTACGGCTACAAAGGCACAATGCCCGATAATACATCAATTACAATAAAAGAAGGTACATTGAGTATAACCGCCGACGCGTTCCGATTTTGCACCGGCCTCACCGGCATTGAAATTCCTAATAGCGTAACAGCAATAGGAACCTATGCGTTCGAAAATTGCTCTCTCACCAGCGTTAAAATTCCTAATAGCATTACTCGCATAGAAGCTGCTGTTTTCTTCGCTTGCCAAAATCTAAGTAGTGTTGATATTCCTAATGGCGTTACAAGCATTGGAAATTCTGCGTTCTTCGATTGTCGCAGTCTCACCAGTATTGAAATTCCCAATAGTATTACAAGCATAGGAGATGATGCGTTCACTTCTTGCAGTGCTCTTACAAGTATAGTCGTTGCAAATGAAAATGCTATCTATGACAGCCGTAACAATTGTAATGCAATTATAGAAACTGCAACAAATACGCTTGTGCTAGGTTGTAAAAATACAACAATTCCTAATAGCGTTACAAGCATAGGCGATTCTGCATTCGAGAGTTGCACCGGCCTCACAAGCATTACTATACCAAATAGCGTTACAACAATAGATGGCTCTGCGTTCTACTATTGCACCGGTCTAAAAGAAATCTATTCATTGGCAGAAACACCGGCAACAATTGACAGTAGTACATTTGATGACTATTCAGCCACTATCTATGTCCCTTATGGTGCAAAAGAAACATATGAAACAACAGATGGTTGGAGTAACTTTAGCAACATTGTTGAAATGGACCCCGAAGAGGTAACAATAACCATAGGTGAATATGGCAGTGCAACATATTGTTCGGAATTTGCTCTCGATTTTAGCAACGTAGAGGGTTTGAAGGCATACGCAGCAACAGGTTACAACACAAACACACAGGTTGTAACATTAACAAGGGTGCAAACTTCAAAGGAATCTATAGGTCTCTTCCTTGTTGGCGAACCGGGCGAATACACTGTTCCTATAATAGAAACCTCAACCGACTACACTCTAAACCTGCTTGTAGGCACATTGGAAGAAACAGATGTTAATGGCACTTCGGCAGATGGCAATTACTATAACTTCAAATACACAGTTGCTGAAACAAGTGAAACTCCGTTGTTCTACCAATTCGAGGACGCTTCTTCTTTAAGTGCCGGCAAAGCATATTTACAACTACCCGCATCTTTGTTCCCCGCGACTGTTGCAAAGGCAATAAGCATGAGATTTGATGAGGGTGCAACAACCGATATTGATGAGATAACAGATAACAGACAACAGAGTACAGATATTTACGACCTCAATGGTCGCCGAGTGGAGACCCCCACAAATGGTATTTATATAGTAAATGGTAAGAAGGTTATAGTAAATAACAAGTAAAATTGTATGAAGAAAATATATAAAGCACCTTTAACGACTGAAATTCAGTTGGCAGTATCACCTGTGATGACAACCATTTCTCAAGAACAGACAACTGCCGGAGTTGGAAATGGAACAGTTGGTAATAATACCCCCAATTTGTCAGATAAAAACAGAGGCGAGTGGGGCAACTTGTGGAAAAAATAATTTTCCGCAAAAAGATTCCAAGAAATCAATAAATGAGACCGCACGGTCTCATTTATTGATTATGTTTATTTCTTGTAAAATAAATTTACCATATTCCTGTTGCGCGAATTTATAAATTCGGCAGGGTGGGGGATAAAGCAAGATGGCGACTAAATTTAGTCGCCATCTTGCTATGAATGTGAATAAAAAGATGGGATTTAAGGCTTTTGCAAACGAGCAAAACATAAAGTTCACTTTAATGTTTTACTGCGAGTGCAGCAAAGGCTCGCCAAAGGCAGTGCGCATGCGATGACCGAAAAGCCGCAGTTTACTAAGTGTAAATGAGGATTTTGAGGGCGAGCATAACACAAAAGACCGCTTTTTTAGTCACGTTCTTGATGTTGTTGTATGTATGGTCTTTTATGCAAACAGCTCGTCGCGTTGCACATATGCAATAACCTCGCCCCGGTTCACATGGCTGCCCTGCTGTGCGCACACTTCCACCACGCGGCCGCCCAATCCGGTGGCAACGGGCATGAGCTCACCCCATGGGGTGATGATGGTGCAGAACTGCTCGTCGGCAGCATATTGCTTGCCTATTGCAGGAGCCTGCGACTCACCCTCCACGGCAACCTCCCACAAAAGTTGTCCTTTGGCAGGTGCTACGATGGGGTCTGCCTTTGCGTGCTTAATTGCCTTAATCTCCTCCACGCTCACGCCGCTTTTTGCCATCTCGCTCTCTTTTGCCTTCTCAATATCGGCAAGGAAGCGTTCTTTGGCAACACCACTCTTATAGTCGCGATATTGGCGCTCGTGCATTGCAAATTCCCACAACTCCTCGTCGTCCTCGCCTGTCTCCCAGCCAAGTTCTTCCATCTCCTTGCGGTATTTGTCGAGTGCGTCGGGGTAGAAACTCTGTGGGTCGGCTGTGGTGAACTCGTAGCCCTTCTCTTTGGCAAGTTCCACAATCTCGGGTGCAAGCTCGCCGGGCAGGCGACCGCTCTTGCCCAATATCATTCCCCACATGCTGTCGTCCATGCGGCTGAAGCGAGGCTCGTCCTGCGCACGGCTCAGGAGGTTCATGAGTGCGATATTCTTCACATACTGGCTGAACGGGGTAACGAGTGGGGGATAGCCCACACGCGGCCACACATATGCCACTTCGTTAAAGAGTTCCACCATAAGTTCATCGAGCGTGTATGTGGGCTTGCCCTTGCTCTGCAATATTCCGTTGATACCTTTGTGAACACCGGCGAGGTCGGACATCATCGAACCCATCATTCCGCCGGGCAATCCGCTGGTGAGCAGCAGCGAGCTCATGAGTTTGTTGTTATTGTCCATGAACACGCCTAACCACTCGTCGATAAACTCTTGTGTGAGGCTGCGTGTCTTCATGTAGGCGTTCATGTTAATCTCGGGAACATCAAAGCCTGCATCTTTCAGCATTGCCTGCACGCTGATAATATCCGGGTGTACCTTCCCCCATGAAAGCGGTTCGATGGCTGTGTCAATAATATCGCAACCATTCTTGCACACCTCCAATATTGATGCCATTGAGAGACCGGGGCCGCTGTGTCCGTGGTATTGTATTATAATATCGGGGTGTTTGTCCTTTATGCTTTTTACAAGGCGACCGAGAAAATCGGGGCGTCCTATGCCTGCCATATCCTTCAAACATATCTCCTGCGCACCGGCAGCAATCAATTCCTCCGCCATATTGCTGTAATACTCAATGGTATGAACAGGTGAGCTGGTGATGCAAAGAGTTGCTTGGGGTATCATGCCTGCCTCCAATGCATATTTAATGGAGGGGATAATATTGCGTGTGTCGTTCAATCCGCAGAAAATACGCGTAATATCCACTCCCTGCGCCTTTTTTACCTTATACATAAGACGGCGCACATCTGCCGGAACAGGGAACATGCGCAGTGCGTTCAGGGCACGATCGAGCATGTGTGTCTGTATGCCTGCTTCATTAAAAGGTTTTGTAAATGTGCGCACAGCCTTGTTGGGGTTCTCTCCCGCCATGAGATTTACCTGCTCAAATGCACCGCCGTTAGTCTCCACGCGTGCAAAGCAGCCCATCTCTATAATTGCCGGAGCAATCTTCTCCAATTGGTTTGCAAGTGGTTGAAATTTACCCGATGACTGAAACATATCGCGGTAAACCAAGCTGAATTTGATACTCTTTCCCATAGTCTTTATAATTTTTTGCAGAGTGGGGTGCACTCTGCCCATGTTTATGTTATATAGTTAAAGTTTTTATGCAATCAATTATTTCAACCCTTCTTTTCTGTGGTTTTTCTGTGGTTATGTAACCTCTGCTGCAAAGTTAGTCGCTTTCTTCAAAATACCTAATTATTTCCAAATTTTTATTTTCTCTTTCTTTTTCGCTGTTGTTTTTCTCTTTTTCGGGGTTGGTATAGCTTTGTTTTCGTTTTTCTGTTTTCAGGGGCGAAAATTGCAAATCGTTGAAAAATCTAAATCTTTTTATCTTGAATTTCGCCAACAAATACCGAATTTCACCCCTAAATCCGCGTTTTAACCACTTGTAACACCTCTCTATCGCCAAAATTGCCATTTCTTAAAATGATATGCGAAATTTGCATCGTACAAGAGTGTAAAAGCTCATGTGCAAGGGTGTAAATAATAGGGTGCACTCGGGCAATGATAGATGCTTGCGACGTTTGGCGGTATCACTTTGTGCGAACACCTCAATATTAACTCAATTATCTATAATTATGAAACATTTTTTGGTTTACATTGAGGAGACTATCAAAAAACATTGGGATAGGTCCTCTATCACAAACTACGGTGCCAACGGTTACACCTATGGTGAGGTGGCAGC
>CAYRFX010000067.1:0-11236 GCA_964423665.1 uncultured Bacteroidaceae bacterium
GCAAGATACTGTCTAACAGCCATGTAAACAACGTGCTCGTTAGGCTCGATGCCGAAGATTGACTCGTCTAACGTAACCTTTCTACCGGTGTTTTCACCCTTAATATTTAATACGCTGACTTCCATTACTTTTCAATTATTACGATTGAACCATTGTAACCCGGAACCGAACCCTTGATAACCAACAGGTTGTGCTCAGGAATAACCTTTAACACTTGCAAATTGTGTGTAGTAACACGAGCGTTACCCATCTGTCCACCCATGCGAAGGCCTTTGAATACCTTAGCGGGATAAGAACAAGCACCAATAGAACCCGGCTTGCGAGCGCGGTTGTGCTGACCGTGAGTAGCCTGACCTACACCACCAAAATTGTGGCGTTTAACAACACCCTGGAATCCTTTACCCTTAGAGGTACCGGTTACTGTAACGTAAGCGGAATCAGCAAAGAGATCCACTGTAACAACATCGCCCATGTTGAGCTCTGTCTCAAAACCTTTGAACTCGGCCAAGTGTCTCTTGGGAGCTACACCGGCTTTCTTGAAGTGACCCATCAAAGGAGCGTTCACACGGCTCTCTTTCTGGTCCTGGAAACCGAGCTGAACAGCCTCATAGCCGTCTTTCTCGATTGTCTTCACCTGTGTAACTGCGCAAGGACCTGCTTCGATAACAGTGCATGGAACATTCTTACCATCGGCACTGAAAACGGACATCATTCCGATTTTTTTTCCTAATAATCCTGGCATTTCAGTTTAATTTTTAATTAATGACTTTTTATTAAAATACTACACTTTAATCTCAACCTCAACTCCTGAGGGCAACTCAAGCTTCATGAGAGCATCAACAGTCTTAGCGGTAGAGCTATAGATGTCGATAAGTCTCTTGTAAGAAGACAACTGGAACTGCTCGCGAGACTTCTTGTTAACGAAGGTTGAGCGGTTCACTGTAAAAATACGTTTGTGAGTGGGCAATGGAATAGGACCGCTAACGATAGCGCCTGTAGCCTTCACTGTCTTTACAATCTTCTCAGCTGATTTGTCAACCAAGTTGTGATCGTAGGATTTAAGTTTGATTCTAATTTTCTGACTCATCGTCTTTCTAATGTTTATAAGATTCATAATTGCCTGCCGGTTAAGAGTCATTCGCTAACCGGCAGGCGTTTATTTTATTTACTTCTGCAATTCCTCAAGGATCTGCTTTGTCAAAGACGCGCTCACCTGATCGTGGTGGTCGTATGTCATTGACGATGTTGCGCGACCCGAAGTGATGGTACGCAAAGATGTTACATAGCCGAACATCTCAGACAGTGGCACCATAGCCTTAACAATGCGGGCACCGGTACGGCTTGTCTCAAAGCCCTCAACCTGACCACGACGCTTGTTAAGGTCGGCGATTACATCACCCATGCTCTCCTCGGGAGTAACAACCTCAAGCTTCATGATGGGCTCCAAAAGAACGGGGTTAGCCTTCAAGCAAGCATTTTTGTATGCCTGGATAGCACAAACCTCGAATGAGAGCTGGTCAGAGTCAACAGGGTGGAAACCACCATCGAGCAAAGTAACCTTCAAAGACTCCATGGGATAGCCGGCAAGAACACCTGCCTTAATAGCTGTCTGGAAGCCCTTCTGAACCGAGGGGATAAACTCCTTGGGCACGTTACCACCCTTAACCTCGTTCACGAACTGCAAGTTACCCTCTTTGAAATCAGCATCGGCGGGACCAACAGCAACAAGGATCTTCGCATATTTACCCTTACCACCGGTCTGCTTCTTGTAGGTCTCATCAACCTGCACTGTCTCCGTGATAGCCTCTTTGTAGCTAACCTGGGGACGACCTTGGTTACACTCAACATTGAACTCACGTTTCAAACGGTCGATGATAATCTCCAAGTGAAGCTCACCCATACCCGAGATAATTGTCTGGCCCGATTGCTCGTCTGTCTTCACTGTAAATGTGGGATCCTCCTCGGCAAGCTTGGCAAGACCATTTGCAAGCTTATCCAAGTCTTTCTGTGTCTTAGGCTCTACAGCGATAGAAATCACAGGGTCGGGGAACGACATAGACTCGAGAATGATAGGAGCGTCCTCAGCACAGAGTGTATCACCTGTACGAACATCTTTAAGACCGATTACAGCACCTATATCACCGGCACCGAGAACCTCAACAGGGTTCTGTTTGTTAGAGTGCATCTGGAACATACGAGAGATACGCTCCTTGCGACCCGAACGGGTATCGAAGATATATGAACCCGACTCTAATTTACCTGAGTAAACGCGAACATAAATCAAACGACCTACGAAGGGGTTTGTAGCAATCTTGAATACAAGAGCAGAAGTCTTGTCCTCCTCGCTGGGCTTGCGCGTCTCAGTCTCGTCTGTTTTGGGATTGATACCCTCAACAGCAGCTGCATCCAGAGGTGAAGGAAGGAATGCACATACGAAATCGAGAAGAGGCTGAACACCCTTGTTCTTGAACGAAGAACCGCAAGTCATAGGAGTGAGCTCCATAGCAAGTGTACCCTTGCGGATAGCTGCGATAAGCTCCTCTTCTGTGATGCTATCGGGATCCTCGAGAACCTTCATCATCAAATCCTCATCATAGTCGGCAGCCTTCTCAAGAAGGTGCTCACGCCACTGGTTAGCCTCATCAACCATCTCGGCAGGAATCTCCTCCACGGTGTAATCAAGGCTGCCATCTTTGTAAACGAGAGCCTTCATGGTGATAAGGTTGATAACACCGAGGAACTTCTCCTCTGCACCGATAGGAATTGTTACGGGACAAGGATTTGCACCCAAAATCTCCTTCATCTGACGCATTACAGAGAAATAATCGGCACCCGAGCGGTCCATCTTATTTACATAAGCGATACGGGGAACATTGTACTTGTCAGCCTGACGCCAAACAGTCTCCGACTGAGGCTCAACACCACCAACAGCACAGAACGCTGCGATAGCACCGTCAAGCACGCGAAGCGAACGCTCAACCTCGGCTGTGAAGTCAACGTGTCCCGGAGTATCAATCAAGTTGAACTTGTATTGTGTACCGTTCCAGTTCCAGAAGGTGGTTGTAGCAGCTGAAGTAATGGTAATACCACGCTCCTGCTCCTGCTCCATCCAGTCCATGGTAGCAGCACCATCGTGCACCTCACCAATCTTGTGAGAAAGACCGGTGTAGAACAAAATACGCTCAGATGTGGTAGTTTTACCAGCATCGATGTGAGCACTAATACCGATATTACGGGTAAATTGTAAGTCGTTTGCCATCTTCGTATATTTTTCTTAGATTAGAAACGGAAATGTGCAAATGCACGGTTAGCCTCTGCCATGCGGTGCATATCCTCTTTACGCTTGAACGCGCCACCCTGGTTGTTATATGCATCCATAATCTCGCTACAGAGTTTCTCAGCCATAGACTTGCCACCACGTTTGCGAGCGAACAAAATCATATTTTTCATTGAGATAGACTCTTTGCGGTCTGCGCGAATCTCTGTGGGCACCTGGAAAGTAGCACCACCGATACGGCGAGATTTAACCTCTACTTTGGGAGTAATGTTCTCCAAAGCCTGTTTCCAGATTTCAAGAGGAGTCTTCTCCTCATTCTTCATCTTGTTACCAACGAGCTCGAGAGCACCATAGAAAATAGTGTAAGAAACGTTTTTCTTTCCGTCATACATCAAATGGTTTACAAATTTAGATACCATCTGATCGTTAAATACAGGATCCGGAAGGACCACGCGTTTTTTTGGTTTTGCTTTTCTCATTTTCTTTTTACGAAAATTAATGTTTTGTTTGGGCTGCGTTATTGCAAATTCTTCAACGCCTCCACCGAGGCATTTACTCAACCTTTAATATAACTTATTCCAACAAACCAAAACTGTTTAATAAATACCGGCTGTTCATTGTTTTACAAGCCGAACTGCCATTCTCACAGCTTGTTTAAGGCATTTACGAATTACTTCTTAGCCTTGGGACGTTTTGCACCGTATTTAGAACGACGCTGTGTACGGTTGGCAACACCTGCAGTATCCAAAGTACCGCGAACGATGTGGTAACGCACACCGGGGAGGTCCTTAACACGACCGCCACGAACTAACACGATTGAGTGCTCCTGCAAGTTGTGACCTTCACCGGGAATGTAAGAGTTAACCTCTTTCTGGTTGGTCAAGCGAACACGAGCAACCTTTCTCATAGCAGAGTTAGGTTTCTTAGGTGTGGTTGTATAAACACGAACGCAAACACCACGACGCTGGGGACAGTTGTCGAGTGCGGGCGACTTGCTCTTCTCCACGATAACCTCTCTGCCTTTTCTTACTAATTGCTGAATTGTAGGCATTTTGTTAAATTTTTAATTATTATTATATTATTTAATATTATTCTGTAACCAATGGCTGAACGCAGTAGTCCATTTTCGGGTTGCAAAGATAGGAATTATTTTTTTAATATAAAAGGAGGGATATTATTTTTTCACCAAGGCAAAGGTCATTTACACAATATTTATATTATTTTAACATTTACTAACACCCAAAGACTACAAGAGATCAAACTTCGTGCACCGGAGAAAGAACACAAAACAGGAACCGCAAGCACAAAGTACAGCAGAAAATTAAAGTAAAAAGAACTTTTTACACACAAAAAGACGAACAGATTACAATAAAAGTTATATATTTGCGCTTAACAATATATAATATAAATAAGGTAACATGAAAAAACTTTATCTCCTACTAATCGCCCTTGCATTCACAACAGTTGCAAGCGCAACAAACAGCATCAAACTCGGTTTTACAAGAACCGGCACCGATGCATCGAGCGTTACCATAACGGTAACCGATGAGAACGGCACACCCATTGAAGGAGCAAGCGCAACACTCACAAGCAGCCACGCATTCAAAGGCACAGCCAATGCGGTAACCGAGAGCATCATATGCCCCGATGCCAATGGCAACACAAGCCCCACAATCAAACTCACATTTGCTATCACCGGCATACCCGAGAGCTTTAAGTTCAATAACATCGACGCCCACATTCACGCACTCAATGGTGGCGGCAGCTACCAAGAGACAGCCGACAATAAGGCACGCCAGTGGAATGTAGAGGCAAAGCAAGGTGCAAGCAGCAGCGACCTTGCCACCTTCGGCTCACTCACAGACATAGACATTGCAGCCGGCATAACCGGTGCCAACAAAGTGTGGAGCATCGAGGGCAACAGCGTAGCAGCCGAGAACACTATAACTGTAGAGCTCACCATCACCGCCGGCAGCAGTAACAGCGGCTGTTTCTTTGGTCTCTCCGAGCTCGCACTCACCAACACTGCCGAAGAGGGAGATGGCGAAGAGACCCCCACCCTCCCCGACGAAAACACTATAAGCAGCATCAAGCTCGGCTTCACAAGAACCGGCACCGACGCATCGAGCGTTACCATTACAATGACAGACGAGAACGGTGCGACCATCGAAGGAGCTGCAGCATCGCTCACCACCTCACACGCATTCAAAGGCACAAGCAATGCTGTAACAGAGAGCATCATCTGCCCCAATGTAAATGGAAATACAAGCCCCACAATAAAACTCACATTCGCCATCACCGGCATGCCCGAGGGCTTTAAGTTCAACAACATAGATGCCCACATTCACGCACTCAACGGTGGCAGCAACTACCAGGAGACAGGCGACGGGGTTGTGCGCCAGTGGAATGTAGAGGCAAAACAGGGGACAAGCAGTAGCAACCTTGCCACCTTCGGCTCGCTCACGAACATTGATATTGCAGCCGGCATACCCGGTGCCAACAAAGTGTGGAGCATCGAAGGCAGCAGCGTAGCAGCCGAAAGCACCATCACCATAGAGCTCACCATCACCGCCGGCAGCAGTAACAGCGGCTGTTTCTTTGGTCTCTCCGAACTCGCGCTCACCAACACCGAGGAAGAAGGCGGCAGCGAAGAAGACGGCGAGGACACACCCACCCAACCCGACGAGAGCGGTGTAAAAATATACAACATAAGCTGGAAAAACACAGGTGGCAACTACATCACCGAGGGCAGCGACCAATCTATGTACATCGCAGCATACAGCGTTACCGAACGTCTATTCTGGAAATTCATACCCACAGGCAACGAAAACTGCTACTACATACAGAACACCGCCACCGGGCACTACATGGCAAGCTGTAACAAAACCCCGTCATCAGCCTCACGCATAAGTACCACAACAACCCCCGTGGAATACTATGTAGCCCCCACTGCTGCCACAAGCGGCGAGATTGCAGGCTGTCACTACCTCTCATCTACCGACTGCAGCAACTACAGCAGCGAGAGCAGCGGCCCGCGTGCACTTAACAAAGACGGCGCATCTAACTACGTTATCACATGGCAGGCAGGCACAAGCCGAGTAGGTTCATACTGGAAACTCATAGAGACAGAAGACCTCTACGAGATACGCCCCTTTGAACCCGGCAGCACAATCGGCAACATCGAGGCATCATACAACATAAGCACCGCCACCCGCAACATCACCCTTGCCGAGGACGGCAGCATATCATTGCAAGAGAAAGACCTCGCCGACGACGGCCAGGGCTGGTACTTTGTAGGAACAACAAACCGCGAGGGCTACATCATAGCATCGTCAAAAGACCTCACAAGCACCATCACCATAAGCGAAGGCACAGTATCGGCAACCACCAACGGAGACACCCGCTGGAAGGTATATGCCGACACCAACAGCCAGCAATACTACTTCAAGAGTGTTGCCACCAACGAGACCCTTTTCATCGACGGCGACAGCCTCTTCACATTCGGCAAGCAACGCAACGCATACGCACGCGGCAACCAGATATACAACAACCCCTGCGGCTACCTCTCAAGCAACTACATTACCGCAGCAAAGTTGCATGGCGACGATGTACTCGGCACCATCACCTACGAAGCCACATCGGCACCTTCAAATTGGCACGTGCTATATACCACCGACCGTGGCGAGGTTGCAGTTAATGGAACATTCCAATTCGACATTACACTTGCACAGGCAGCAAACAGCTACTTAGAAGTTTACGCATACTTCGACTGGAACGCCGACGGCATCTTCGAGACCTCACAACAGATGGAAGTGAGCGGTACCACAGCAAGCGGTACATTTACCACCCCCGAGTGGGCAGCAAACTGCGAGACACGCATGCGAGTGAGAGTAAACGAGAACGGACTCAACTATGCCGAGGACGATGTAGAAGGCGTTGTCTATGACTTCATCATCACAGCATCACCGGCAATGGAGAACCGCATCGTAACTATCGGCACAAACGCAAAAGGGCGTGGCACAGCCACCCTTTCACAGGTAGCCGATGAGTATGAGAAGGGCACAACCCTCACCGCAACAGCCACACCAAGCGGCAGCAACAGCTTCATCTGCTGGAAGGAGGGCAACATCATAGTATCCACCGACGCCGAGTACACCTTCACTGTTGACCACAACATTGCACTCACAGCCTACTTCACCCCCGACACCGCTAATGGTGACGACATAATCACAGGCATTGACAGCACCGTTGCAACAGCCGAGGTAAGCATCATCGGGCACGAAGGCTACATACAAGCAGTGAGCAACAACAGCATCACAGGCATCACCATTTACACAAGCAACGCCGTGCAGGCATGCAAGGTAAAAGGCGACAAAGTATCAACCGCAACCCTCCCCCACGGCATATACATCATAAAGGTACATACCACAGGCGGAGAAAAGAATTTCAAATTCTACAAAAAATAAACCATAAATCAGCTAACACATAAAAACAAGCAATATGAACAAAGATAAATTAATGCTATTCGGCTGCGGCTTACTCGCAACAGCAGCCATGCAGGCACAAGAGGCACAAAAGCCCAACATTATATATATAATGTGCGACGACATGGGATACGGCGACCTCGGTTGTTACGGACAGAAGTACATAAGCACCCCCCACCTTGACAAGATGGCAAGCGAGGGAATGCTCTTCACCGACGCCTATGCAGGCAGCCCCGTGAGCGCCCCCTCACGCGCATCACTCATGACAGGCCAGCACACAGGTCACACCAAAGTGCGTGGAAACAAGGAGTACCGCATAGGCAGTATAACATACGGCAAAACAACAGACCCCGTACAGACAGGTCAGGAGCCCTACGACACCAACCATATAATCCTCCCCGAGATTATGAAAGACAACGGCTACAACACAGGAATGTTCGGCAAGTGGGCAGGCGGCTACGAAGGTTCTGTGAGTACCCCCGACAAACGCGGCATCGACGAATACTACGGTTTCATGTGCCAGTTCCAGGCCCACCTCTACTACCCCAACTTCCTCAACAAATACAGCAAGGCAGATGGTGACACCGTGGTAACACGCGATATTCTGGAGAACAACATAGACTATGCAATGCACGGCGACGAGTATAAGAACCGCCGCGACTACTCGGCAGACATCATACACCGCAAGGCAATGGAGTGGATAGACAAGCAGACAGCCGACACCCCCTTCTTCGGCATCTTCACCTACACCCTGCCCCACGCCGAGCTTGCACAGCCCAACGACTCCATTCTGCAAGCCTATCGCAACAGTTTCTGCATTGAAAAGACATACGGTGGCGATGCAGGCTCGCGCTATAACCCCACCGACTGCGCCCACGCACAGTTTGCAGGCATGATTACCCGCCTCGATGCATACGTGGGAGAGATATTCGCCCTGCTCAAAGAGAAAGGCTTCGACGAGAACACCATCGTTGTATTCACCAGTGACAACGGCCCCCACGAGGAGGGCGGTGCCGACCCCGAATTCTTTAACCGCGACGGCAAACTGCGTGGCACAAAACGCTCAACACACGAAGGCGGAATACGCGTGCCCTACATAGTACGCTGGCCCGGCAAGGTGGCAGCAGGCACAGTGAACGACCACCAGCTCGCCTTCTACGACGTGATGCCCACACTCTGTGAGATTATAGGCATTGAGGACTACGAGGCTAAATACCGCAACCCCAACCTCGAGAACGACTATTTCGACGGAATCTCATTCGCAAAAACCCTTTTAGGACAGGAGGGACAAGAAGAGCACGAGTTCCTCTACTGGGAGTTCCACGAGACCAACATGATGGGCTTGCGCATGGGTAACTGGAAGTTAGTTGTGCAAAATGGCAGCTGCCGCCTCTACGACCTCGCAACCGATGCACACGAGGACACCAACATTGCATCACAATACCCCGAGGTGGTTGAAAAAATGGTGGAGATTATCAAGCAAGAACACACCACAAGCGAGATAAGCATGTTCAACAGCGTCACACTGCCCAACTAAGGTTTATACCTTATTATATATAGCAATAAAGCCACCCGAGAAAGGTGGCTTTATTGCTTTCTTAATTATTGTATTACTTTTTTACTTTTAACCAATTTTAACACCGGGGGGGGTATTTTTATTCTCGATAGTTGTATTTTTGTACGAAATTATGTGTATTGTGTTTTAACGCGACTTTGCACAGCCATAGAAAACATTAATAACGAATAATTAATAATTTATGAAGAAAATCTACTTTTTAATTGCATCATTGTTTATAACAATGAACGCAATGACACAAACTGTGAACTTCACATTCACACGTGGCAACCAAACCGCCACTGTAACAGCAACCGGCATTGACGGAGTAACTGCAACAATCACAGCAACTGCCCCACAAGCAAATGCAACAACAAACGACGGTCTATGGAACACAGGTCAAACAATGGCAACCGCAACCGACATTCTGTGTACAATGACCAACACCAACAATGCAACAGAGGAGGCACCTATTATTTACACCCTATCAATTAGCGGCTTAAAGGTCGGCACAGCATTTGCACAAGCCAAGTACATCAGCAAGGCTGTAAATAAAGACGGTATATACCAAACCGGAAAAGAAACACGCCATTGTAACTTCTCACTTACAGCAAATAATGAGAGCGCAGGTAGCATAAACGATTTATCTATTATGGTAAATAGCAACAGCGGTGCAACGGTATCGGCACTTTTTGAAAGTGACAAACTCATTGCCGATACAAACGGCGACCTTATTCTCACACTAAAAATATGGAAAGGCACAACCAACAGCGGTTGTTTCTACGGTCTTCAAAGCATAACACTTTTAAGCAATCCGCAACAAGCCGAGTTGGAAGCACTCATCGAAGAATACGAAGCTATGAGTTTCCCTAACGGAACAGAGATTGGCCTATACAGCACAACTACTGTAACCGCATTCAACGAGGCCATTGCAGCAGCAAAAAAGATTACAGATGCAACACAAAAAGACATCGACAACCTCACAGCTGCATATAATGCAATAGAGTTCAACGCACCCGAAACAGGCAAATATTATCGTTTGAAAAACGCTGTAAATAACAGATACATGTCTGCTAACGAAAGCAGCGTAACCGTTATCGACGATGGTGGCGAGGTTGCATCTACAATCTTCTACCTCGGTGATAACAACACATTGTTGTCATTCACTCAAGGTCGCTACCTCGATTGCCAAGCCAAGAACCTTGCAGAAGTAGGCACATCACATAGCGGTTTATTTGCCGCTGCATACGGCACACCCACTGCAAACGTAATTACATATAAGAACAACGACTATTGGACATTTGGAGCCTACGACAACGGTGTTTCAATCAACAGAGGCAAGGACGACCCCGACCAAGCAGGTTACAACTGGACTATCGAGGAGGTAACAGAGCTCCCCGTGACTGTATCAGCAGCAGGTGTTGCAACATTCTACACTCCCGTAGCTCTTACAATCCCCACAAATGTTGAGTGCTACTACATCAACTCTGCTATCGACGAGAAGGGTATTGTGCAACTTACACCCATCAATAATGTTGTTCCCGCAGGCAATGGTATTGTAATTAAGGCTGGCGAGGATACACACAATTTCACAATCGGCGGTGAGGCTACCGAGATTACCGACAATCTGCTCGAAGGTACAAGCGCAGCAACATACATCAGCAAAGTGGCTTATGTACTTGCTAATGGTGCAAATGGCATTGGTCTCTACAAGGCAGAGCTTAACCAAGAAGATGGCACTGCATTCTTGAACAATGCCAACAAAGCATTCTTTGCTCCTTCAACAGCAAGCGGCATTTCAAGCTACAGTTTCAACTTCGACTGGGCAGGCACCACAGGCATTGAGGGTGTTGAGGCAGAGGGCACACAGAATGGCAAAATCTACGACATCACAGGTCGCGAGGTTAAGGCTATCACCGC
>CAYRFX010000068.1:0-10939 GCA_964423665.1 uncultured Bacteroidaceae bacterium
TTCTTCAAACGATTATATCAAATCGATGAAATATTAAAATAATAAAGGAGATAGAACACAATGGCTCTATCTCCTTTATTATTTTAGAATGCAATACCGAATCTTAGTCCGAAATTATTCAAATTGCTCTGTGTATAGCTCATTATATTGCATTTATTCGTGGAGAAACTATAGTACATTGCAACGTGAAAACCAATGCTGTTAGCCCAGGGGTAGAAGTTGAAACCCACCTCGGGTTGCATGTAGAAACCCCACGTCTTTTCTCTATTCATAAAGATATAATAATAGTTGCTGAATTCGGCATAGCATGCACCCAGTTTCATTCCAACATAGGGCTGAAAATCACTTTCAACAAAACGATATCGGGCAAGGAGTCCGAATGGCAACGTAAACATCTGGTGTTGCTGGTCGGTATTTATCGATTGGTTTCCACCCAAATTTATTGTACGACGCGAGAGATATTCATTATTTGTGTGGAAGTTAATGAAACCTCCCACCGCAACATCGGGAGAAACATAATACCCGCCTTCAAAGTTCATACCCCAGCCACTTGCAACATTTGAGAAGTGGTTGCTCAATGGTATGTTAAACTGCCAATCGACATTATAATAAGTGTCGAGCGATACCTGTGCCTTGCCTGTTAATGGCATGCCGAACAAGGCAACAAAGGTGGCAGCGATAAATAGTTTACAAATCCGTTTCATACAGGTTAGTTTTTAAGATTGGCTATTTTTTTAGGTATGGCGACTGCTCAAAAGCTTGGTTTATAGCATTCATTGTGCGCGAATAACTAAGATTGTTGCCATTGAGAAGACCGCTTATATAAGCATTCCATATAATGGTTAGTTTGTTGCTGTCATACGGGGCTTTGGTATTTACCAGCTCGCCTATGATAGAACCGGTGCTGTATGCATAGAAGAAAGTGAAAGGATAGTACCACCCCCAACCTCCCCAGTTCCAATAGCCCGGGTAGCTGTTCCACCATGGTCCTATACTGTTGTTGAAGTAGTATGTGGTATTGATGTAACTCAATTGGAATACTACATCTGCTTCTTTGCCCGATGCTGCTTGGGTGTAACCACGAGAAATGAAATTATCGTTGTAGGCATTAACAATCTTCTGCGAGTTCTCGTTTTTCCAATATGTGGGTTTGCTTGTCTGATTATCTATTATCAATATGCTGTCTATGACATAGAAACTGTTTATTTCACTAAAATCGGTGTTGCTGTCATAGTTCGTGAGCACAAGATAGTCATCATCAAGCCTGTCCGTGTCGGGATCTTTCTCGCAAGAGGTTAAAAGCACTGCAATGAGAAAGAGGGGCAACATTATATACTTTTTCATATCTCACATGTTTTTAATGGTTATTTTATTTCTTCTTGGGTACAAGTTTGTGTGCCGGATTCATGCTTGCCGGTTTCATCTTGTCATCGAGTTTTACAAGCGTACTATCCGGCGAGAGCATAAGGTTCATCTTTGGATTACCATTTGCCGAGACTAATTCATAGATAATTGCAGTACTGTCGGTGGGCATACCAATCATCACTATTACCTCTCCGTTGTCGGTCTCGCTTGCGAGTGCTTCGTTCACATAATCGGTGGTAATGGTGTATGTTCCATCATCGTTAAGGCTCACGGTTTGAATGGTGAGCAGTACATCGCCAATATTGCCATTGGTCATTGGGAGTGTACCTTCGTAGATGAAGGTCTGTGCATCGGCAATGGCGGAATCATTGACCATGTAAAGGCTGTCGCTCTCAATCATGATGCCTTGTGGAGCGTTGCAATTACCACAAGAATTACAGGAAGTAAACAGCAGTGTTGCTGTTGTGATAAGGAAAATAACTTTTTTCATTGTTGTAGGTTTTTATGGTTATTTGGCAAAATAACACATGGGCGGGGCTTGTGGTTGCAACTTTTTTTGTTTAAGAATTTAAAATAATGTTATAAATGAAGAATGCAGGTGTTATAGAATTCCATAACACCTGCATTCTGAATGGTAAAATTCAGGGGAGTTTTTTATATGTTTGCCGGCAATGTGCCGTTTGCAATTATATATGTGATATTGTATAAAAGATATTCTTGCTTGTCACCGAGCTGATATATGTGCTTGTAATCACCAATCTCTCTTAATATAAAATCGGGGGTAATGGGCAGAAGTAACTCGCCGTTTCTGTCGGCTATAAGGGCGGTTGCCGGATTAATCTCAAACATATATGGAGATACAAACTTTTCTGTTGCAATGTTTGTGCCGGTCAAGGTCTCTCCTACAATCTTAACAGTGGAGCTCCCGCGTGCCATGCAAATTGATTTTATAAAAATATTGGCGGTGCCTGTTGTTTGGGGTGTTGTAATAATATAAAGGGGAATGTTACTCACATCGACACTTGTTTGCGGGAAGCAAATATCTTCTTTAACAGTGAGCTTAAGGTCTTTGTAGAGCGAACAGAACACACCTTCTTGTTGTTCTGCAACCGGCACAAATGCTGCTGCCGCAGTTGCTGCATCAGTTAAAACTTTGCTGTTGTTATATCGCAGGTCGAGGACAATGTTTGAAACATCTTCTGCCACAAAGTCGGAGAGTATGGCATTAAGATGGGCAGTTGCGGCCGCCCCGTCGAAACTGTTGCATAGTATATATCCAATCTTGCCACTTGTCTCATTTATTATGCTTGTGATGGGCAGGGGTGATTGCTCTGTTGCTGCAGATGCCTGCATCTCTAATGATGGGAGTTCCTCCCATGCATATACCTCTTTGTCATCATCATAGATTATGCGGTTTATTCCTATTGTTCTTGCCTTTCCGCCGACGAGCAGGCTGCTTGAACTCATATTTATATTGTTCCCGTCTATCGTGGAAATCCACATTCCGCGTTCAAGACCGGCTGAGGCGGCAACCGATGCAGGCTCTACATACTCCACAAGTGCATAAACCTTGGCGGGCGCAATACCAAGCGGGTCGCGCATAAGAGTAAACTTAAATCCATAGGTGGTCTCCTCTGTCATCTCGGTGAAGAAGGATTCGGTGTCGCTCTTGTACAATAGCTTGTTGAAAAAGAGTGAAGCACCCGAGAAATATGTTCTTTGGTCTATCTCTTCTATGGAGTCTGCCCACAGGTAAACCTCTTTCATTTTATTATATGTCCATTGATTCTCTTTCGTGAACTCATAGAACTCCGAAGAACGATCTTCGCCACAGCTGCATATTGCCGCTGCAAAGGCTATTATGGGGAATATTTTTGTTAATCTTTTCATATTGGGCAAAATTACTCCTTTTAATATTAAATACAAAGAGGGGAGGGCGCTTTTTTGAAATTAAAAAAGCAGATAACCTATGTAGATTATCTGCTTTATCTTGAGCATTACTGCCAAAAGGTGAATTAAGCCTCTGCGGGAGCCTCTGTTGCCTCCTCGGCAGGTGCCTCTGTTGCCTCTGCATTTTCAGCAGCTGCAGCAGCCTCTGCCTCAGCTTTTGCAAGAGCCTCGGCAGCTTTCTTGTCTGCTACCTTCTTAGCAATAGCTGCATTTACCTCTTTCTCAGCCTCCAAACGTGCTTTCTTTGCATCACGTTTAGCCTGCTCCTCGGCGCTCTTGATACCATTGATAGCGTTTGTCTTAGCTGTCTTCCAAGCATCAAATTTTGCCTGTGCGGTAGCCTCGTCAAATGCACCCTTCTTAACACCGCCCTGCAAGTGCTTCATCATATAAACGCCCTGTGAAGACAAGATGTTGCGCACTGTGTCGGTGGGAGTAGCACCGTTGTTTACCCACCACAAAGCTCTCTCGAAGTTGATGTCGATAGTAGCGGGGTTTGTGTTGGGGTTGTAGGTACCGATTTTCTCGGTGAACTTTCCATCACGTGGAGCTCTCGAATCTGCAATCACGATAGAGTAGAATGCGTAGTGTTTACGACCTCTTCTCTGCAATCTGATTTTTGTTGCCATTTTTGATAAAATTTATTTAGTTAAAGATTTGAGTTATCCGATATCTCGTATCGGCGGTGCAAAGGTAGTGCTTTTTTTGCTAATACACAAGAAAATGAGCCTATTTTCTCTTTTCGCGGGGTAACTTTGCCCATAAATAAAAAACATTGGTTTTAATGCTGTGCGATTTATGAATTTGTATTATTTTAGCAGAATAAACAGCGTTTACGGGTTTGCGGATAGTTTATATATGTGACCTGCGACAAAAAAACAAATATACAAACATTGACAATGAAAAAAATATCCGGGGAGGAACTTAAGAGGATACAGATAGAAATCTTGGACGATGTTGTTGCATTTTGCCAGCAACACGGGTTGCGATATTTCCTCGCTTATGGAACGCTTTTGGGGGCGGTGCGCCATCAGGGATATATCCCGTGGGACGATGATATTGACATACATATGCCTCGCCCCGATTACGAACGTTTTATGCAGCTATATAACAAAGATGCTAATAGTAATATTGTTGTCTCTCATGAACTTGATGGGCGTTATCGCGTTTCGTTTGCCAAGGTCTTCCGCAAAGGTACCATTGTCAGGGAGTTTCATTTCAAGCCCGATGTTTTTGGCGTATATATTGACATTTTCCCTCTCGATGGGTTGAAAGACGCTTCGCAAGCACGCCGCTGTGGCGAGATACGCCGTTTTATGCACGTTAAAAACTCTGTGTTTTCCAAGGAGATGTCTTTGATGCGCAAGCTGCGTCTTGCTGTAACTAAATTAATACTTCTGCCAATATCGTTGAATACTCTGCAAAAAAAGATAAAGGCGATTGCCACCATGCATGACTTTGACGAGTGTGATATTGTATATAGCAGTTATTCACGATTGGCGGCAAAAGAGACTTTCAGACGTTGCATCTTTGAGGATTATAAAATGGTACTTTTTGAGGGAAAGGCGTATCGTGCTCCGCTTGATTGCGATGCCTATTTGAGCGCATTGTATGGCGACTATATGAAACTGCCACCCGAGGAAAAACGTGTGTCGTCCCACAATTCACAGGCTTATTATGAATAACAATGGGGCTATGGAGTTCTTATAGCGAGCAATAGTTGGTGTATTAAATCAAATAAACAAAAAGCGGTGCTAATCCTTGAAATATGAGGAGGTGCGTCGGGACTTAATAAATAAAAAACAGAAATTTTATGCAAGCAATAATATTGGCTGCCGGTATGGGCAAACGCCTGGGTGAACTTACAAAAGAAAATACCAAATGCATGGTGCAGGTGAATGGTGTGTGCATTATTGATCGCATGCTTGCCCAGCTTTCCACTCTTACGCTCGACCGTGTGATTATTGTCGTGGGCTACAAAGGTGAAGCACTCATCGAGCATATTGGGGACCGTTATGCCGATTTGAATATCGAGTATATCAAGAACCCGGTTTACGACAAGACGAACAATATTTATTCACTCTATCTTGCAAAGGAGGAACTTGAGAAAGATGACACCTTGCTGCTTGAGTCGGACCTTGTTGTTGATGAGTCTATCCTGCATCTGCTGATGAACGACAGCCGTCCCAACCTTGCACTTGTTGCAAAATATGAAAAGTGGATGGATGGTACAATGGTGTGTATCGACAATGACAAGAATATTATAAACTTCATCTCAAAAGCAGCTTTTTGTTTTGATGATGTAGAGAAATATTATAAAACCATAAACATATACAAGTTCTCGAAAGAGTTTATCCACTCAAAATATATTCCTTTTCTCGAAGCATACACAAAAGCAATAGGGAACAACGAGTATTACGAAAATGTGCTTCGCATCTTAACCCTCCTCGATTGTTGTGAGTTGAAGGCTCTGCCCATAACAAATGAAAAATGGTATGAAATAGATGATAAGCAGGATCTTGACATTGCCGAAGCCCTCTTTGCCGAGGAGAAGGATATATTGCGCAAATATTATGGACGCTTCGGAGGTTTTTGGCGTTTTCCCAAGATGCTCGACTACTGCTATCTCGTGAATCCATACTTCGGAGAATCCAAAATTATAGACGAGATACAGGCAAACATGCGCACGCTTATAATGGAGTATCCATCGGGCATGAAGGTTAATACTCTTTTGGCAAGCAAATGCTGGGGAATAAACGAGGACTATATAGTTCCCGGCAATGGTGCTGCCGAGCTTATAAAAGTCCTTATGGAACAACTGCCCGGCAAACTGGGAATAATACGCCCCACATTTGAGGAGTACCCCAATCGTTGTGCCAAAGAGTCACTTCTCACATTTGTGCCAACGAATGACGAGTACCGCTATACTGCCGATGAACTTATAAGTTTCTTCTCTTGCAACCGTCCCGAAAGCATACTGATTATAAACCCCGATAACCCCACCGGCAATTTTATTCCGATAGGGGAGGTACACAGGCTTGCCGCATGGTGCGAAGCGCAGGGCATACGCCTCATTGTTGATGAGAGCTTTGTGGATTTTACAGACGGGTGGAGGGAGAATACCCTGTTGCACGACAGCATACTCGAAAAGTATCCGCGTATGATTGTTATAAAATCCATAAGCAAAAGCTATGGAGTTCCGGGCATACGCTTAGGCATTCTTTGCTCGGCAGACAAAGATGTCGTGTCGGGCATAAAACGCAGTGTCAGCATATGGAACATAAACTCCTTTGCCGAATATTTTATGCAGATATACACAAAGTACGAGGCAGATTATAGCCTGGCCTGCGACAAATTCATTGAGGAGAGGAACCGCTTTGGGGAGCAACTGCGCAAAGTATCGTTCTTGCGAGTTATCCCCTCACAAGCCAACTATTTCCTTGTAGAGGTTTTGCCTCCTTATACAGCCAACGGGCTGGTGCTCTCCATGCTCAAACAATACAATATCTTGTTGCGCGACTGCAGCACAAAAGAGGGGCTCGACAAAAAGCAATATATGCGCATAGCAGTGCGTGGGTATGAGGATAACAATAAATTGCTTGATGCATTGAAACAAATAGACTCGGAAAAATGATAAGAGTTTGTATCTGTGGCGGTGGTTCGCTGGGGCATGTGACAGCCGGTTATGTTGCTGCAAAAAAAGATGTCAAGGTTGATATTCTCACTCGGCGCCCCCATGAGTGGTCGCATAATATCACGATAAACACTCCCGAGGGTGATAAATTCACCTCCGGGATTAACCTCATAAGCGACGATGCCTGCATTGTAAAAGAGGCAGATATAGTGTTGCTATGCCTGCCCGGATATGCAATAAGGAGTGAACTGCAAAAAATAGCCCCGCACATCAAACCGGGAACATTTGTAGGGAGTGTATTCTCTTCAACCGGTTTCTTTTTCGAGGCAATGGAAATACTCCCCGCCGATATTCCTCTATGGGGGTTCCAGAGAGTCCCTTTCATTGCGCGCACCCAAGTATATGGTCGTAGCGCAAACCTAATGGGCTACAAACCAAGTTACAATATCGCAGTCATAAGATGCAGTGAAGAGCAAAAAGAAAACTTTAGAAGAACAATCGAATATCTGTTCGGTGCGCCCACATATCTGCTCAACAGCCACTATGAGGCGAGCTTTACGAACAGCAATCCGATATTGCACCCGGCGCGTCTCTATTCACTCTTTTCGGAGTGGAGCGAAACTGTATATTACCCCCGGCAATATCTTTTTTACGAAGAGTGGGACAATAAAGCATCACAACTACTTATAAAACTCGACCAAGAGCTCTTTTCTATACTAGCCATGCTCCCAGTTGCCGACAATTTTCTCGCCCCCATACTTGAGCATTACGAGAGCAACGATGCTGAAAGCCTCACAAGAAAGATATGTTCAATACAAGGTTTTAAGGGTATAAAGACTCCAATGATTCAAACGAGCAAAGGATGGCAGCCCGATTTTTCGAGCCGTTACTTTCAGGAGGATTTTATATACGGCATGCGATATATTTATGAAACCGCACAGAAATTGGGGGTGGAGACTCCAACCATTGACCGCATTTATAAATGGGGTGAAGAGTGCGCAAAAATGGGGTAATACTTTAATCCCTCTTTTGCGCAACGCTTCCTATTTACATTGTTGCCTCTGTTTTATACAAGGTAGAAAATTACCATGGAGAGGAATCTCCAAATGGAATGATTTTTGTGTTATTTTGAAATATTAAAATGCATTATTCTCCCAGCAAATTATTGATTGTTTCAACTAATTTGTTGAATTCAGGCTCTTTGAATGAACGGGTGAGCATGAGGATGCGCCCGTCTTTTCCTATAAGCACATTGCGGGTTATTCCTGCACCACGCAGTGCATACGTCGCAAACACGTCACCTTGTGCATCAATAGCCATGGGGTAGGTGGTACCCACTTTTGCCGTGTATCCGTCTATAACCTCTTTTGTCTCTTCGCGGTCAACGCCCACAAGTACAAAATTGGGGTTGTTCATATGGCGTTGCCATATCTCACTTTCTATATGTGGCATCTCGCGGCGGCACACTCCACACCAGCTTGCGGTAAATTGCAACATCACCACTTTGCCTCGTTGATTGGAGAGGGTGAATGTGCTGCCATCGGTTAGTTGCAAGGTGAAGTCGGGGGCAAGGTCACCCACCTTTACAATGTATTGATTTTCGTAAACAACAGGTTGTGCAATGCTATCTGTTGGGGGTGTTGCGGTGGCTGAAGATGCAGGTTTGTTGTTGCACGACAGCAGGGCAGTGATGGATAGGAGCAAAAGGTATTTTTTCATGGTTTAATATTTTTTGTGGGTGAATATATGAAAAGTTAATATTGGGCAAGAGCGGTGTTCACGGCTTGCAGGAACTTATCTGCCGTGTTCGATTTTATAATGGCTTTTCTGTATCGTTTCTCCATCGCCGGCATGAGATACTCCCAATAAGGTTTCATCTTGCCAAGCAACTGTGTGTTCCCTTGCAAACGGGTACTCATGGATTGGTACATTGCGTCGTGCATGTTTTGCACGCCTATGCGCAACTCTTCTCTTGTAAATTCATGTCCGCGGGCATATTCTGCCCCAAGTGCGGGATTTGCGAGCAACCCGCGTCCTATCATTATTCCTGCAAGAGCAGGGAAGCGTTCTTCAATCTTATGTATATCTTGCAAGGTGAGAATGTCGCCGTTAAAAATAAGCGGATGCCGGCATTCGTTGTAGAAGGCTGCAAACTCGTCTATGTCTGCCGGGTGTTTATACTGCTCACATCCGAGGCGGGGGTGCAGGGTGATGTGTGAGAGAGGTGCATCATTGAGCAAAGGAAGGAGGGCCTGCCATTCATTTTTATCTTCCCAGCCCAAACGCATTTTTACAGAAAACTTTATGTTAGCGAGATCTTTTACCTCTTGCATAAGCCGGGCTACCATTTCGGGGTGGGGGAGAATGCCGGCACCGTGTTTCTTGCGTGCCTGCAAAGGGAACGAGCACCCCATATTTATATCTATTTCGGCGTAACCCTCCTTTTGCAAAAGCTCCACAAGCGGTTGCATCTCCTGGGGTGTTGCTGCAATTATTTGCGGCACAAGGTGTTCTACCGTGTTGTTCTTTTTTTCAACATCGCGTATGTCTTTATTGCGTATTTCACCATGCTCATATCTTATGAATGGAGTGAAATATGCGTCTATACCGCCAAAGAACTTGCCGTGAAGGTTTCTCCACACAGCCTCGGTGAATCCTTGCAGTGGTGCCGAATATATTTTCATTGTTCTCGTGTTTCTTCCTAATATCACACAAATATAACTAAAAGCGAATTAAAACGCAATAGGTCTTTGATATTTTGGAAAGGTTTCATACATTTGCAACAGCAATGCTGTGAATAGCATTGTCGGACATATATTAGTAGCCTTAATCGTTCCGCAAATTACCACAATAGACCGAAATGGCTATAAGAGAATCTCAACAACGGGTGTACTGCGTTTTAACGTAGTGCTATTTCATTGTTGAGATAGGATGTGGTAATCCTGCGGAACGAGTGAATAGGCACTACGTTCTTTTTGTGCGTTAGTCCCATCACCAAACAACGGCAATATTGCACAAAACATAAAAAACGCAAAAATGAAAAAGATTTTATTTCTGATGTTCATTATTACATCTTTCACAGCTCTTTACTCGTGTTCCGACGATGATAACAAAAACATGTCTATAATTACTCAAACGGTAGATATACCTGATTTTTATACAGACAATGTTTCAACGGCGGTAGAAAAGGCGTTGTCATATATTGACGAATACAACAATGAGAATGATTTGCTCACAAAAGCAAATGTGACAAAATTTGTTTCGGAGATTGACGAATGTCCCGCAGAAATAACCCAAACCGTAGAATTTAATTCAAGCATAGTAACTCAAGAACTTACAACCTATTGTCGCATAGCTACATTTTATGCAGATGATTATATCCCAAGCCCCGATTATCTTTCGCGCCACTACACAAGAACCCTCAATGTCGCACGACAAGAGATATTGTCAACAGTAGTTAGGAAATATTCTGATGGGGAGTGGAGTGATTGGACTTATCATACTAATTATTACTGCGCTTCTCCGACACACGGAAAGAATATTGCATTCTTTGGCGGGTCGTTTGCGCACAATATAATAGATGGCAAGAAAGGAGAAAACAGATATGGTTTTGACTACAATGGCAAAACTACTTCTTTGCTGAACCTTATTGCCGATATATTTGCATGTAAACATGTTGGAAATTACGCTCAAGGTGGGCAAGGAATATTTACCGGGGCACTTAATCCTGCTATGAGTGAACCGTTTTTCAAATATAACATGTATGAACAGATAAAATATTCGTTTGAATTTTCTGAAGAAAAAGGGTACACTTATGATGTTTTTCTCCTGTTCGGTGGAATTAATGATAGTAATATAGGTGTGTCGATTGGTAATATAAGTGACCCCGTGGGGGACTATTCATATATTGCAAGTCTCAAAAAATCAATAGAATTTATCATTAGTGTCCCATAAAAATTAGGGACTGGTTAAACATTAAATAAAACTGGC
>CAYRFX010000069.1:0-10857 GCA_964423665.1 uncultured Bacteroidaceae bacterium
GTTTAAATTGTGAAACTGGTTAAACAAAATCTAATCCTTTCAATTTGCGAAGATAGTGAAAAATATAAATTACACAAAACTCGCGTGCATTTTTATTTCTAATTTTTATTGTGGTTGCTAAAAAAATATAATAAATGCGCGATAATTGCCGTTGTGGTGCATTTTTTTTATAAATTGTTATTATCTTTGCAGATTATAAATTGTAATATAATAAATATGAAAAATATTTTTGCAAATCTATTGCTCTTGTTATCAATGGCTGTGTCATTCACTGCGTGTGATGGTGAAGTGGCAAGCACGTTGGAGGTACCTTTCTGTAATATATATGATGTGAAGGAGGGGGGCAACAATAATTTTCTCTCCCTTGTTCCTCTGTATGCCGATACGGCGTATTCGGTGAAGAAAACCGATGCTCCCGGTTTGTCGGTGGGCGACAGAGCACTTGTCTTTATGAAATTTTATAATGACTTCTATGCAATGCCAAGGCCCGAAGTTTCTTATGTGGAGACTGTTACAAAAATAACCCGCCACTCCATGAGCAGGAAGGGTAGTTTCGAGGTTTCAAAGTCTTTGTACAACAGCGCCTTCCCCGTTGTTGCTCCGCTTCCCTTGTCCGACTATCCAAAGGGCTTCTGCACCACCTCGTATGGCGAATACCTGTTTGCCGACGGCGAGACTCAGAATGTGTCAGTGGCATTTGACAAAGGCTACACCTGCGAGCATAAGATGACCATCGACAGCCTGCGCGATGGTGTTCTCTATTTCCGTCTCTATGCCCACCTCGATAAAAAAGGCTGGGAAGATTCGGAGGCGTATGAGGGCAGCTCCGATAAGTTGTGCAAAATATTGTCCTATAATATGGACTGGGATTTGATTTTCGACGAGCTCACCACTCCCGAGAAGGAGGAGATTGTAACCCTCGACTCCCTCAGCAGCCACATCTCCCTTGTTGTTGCAAGCTGCAAAAAAGACACCGACGGGTTGTATATCCCCGAAGGCGGTCTCACAAACAGCCAGCTTATAGATGCAAAACCTGCAAACGGCAAGTTTGCCAACGGCCTGTATAAAGGAAAAAAATAATCTCCCTTTGTTTTTTGTGGGAAGAAATTAAGAGAGTGATATGAACTTTAAGAAACTTGCAAATATCGTGCTCATGCTCATTTCGCAGCCGGCAAAGGCATGGAGGGTAATCTCGCACAGCGAGGGCAGGGCTCCTATGTTCAATGACTTTCTTTATCCGCTCATAATGCTCTGTTGCTTATCCACTCTCCTGGGAACCGTTTTCACCCACGATTTTGGAGCAGAGAGCTTCTATTTTGCAATGGTGAAGATGGGAGTGGAGTTTGCAACCCTGTTCTTTGCCTATCACGTCCTTGCTTTTTTTGTAGTCAAAATCTCTGTTGCCTACATGAAAACCGAGTATGACCGCCTGCTCACCGACCGCCTCACAGCCTATTCGATGGTGGTGGTGCTTTTGTTGGAGATACTTCTGGCGCTTTTCCCCAATTTCAGAATCATAGGGTGGTTGCTGCAGTTCTACACCGTCAAGATAGTTTGGGACGGTGCCGCAGTGCTCATTCGCATTCCCGAGGAACGCCGTCTCACGTTTACAATGGCAGTGTCGGTGCTCATTATGGTGGTGCCGTTCCTCATGGAAATGTTAATGTCCCTGCTGTCAACCAATTTAGGATAACCCATTATGGATAAAAAAATACCGAATATAAATATAAAGAATCGGCGTGCAACGTTCGACTACATAATAACCGATACCTACACGGCAGGAATAGTGCTCACAGGTACCGAGATAAAGTCCATACGCCTGTCAAAGGTGAGCCTTGTAGATAGCTACTGCATCTTCATCGGCGACGAGCTGTGGGTGAAGAATATGCACATTGCCGAATATTTCTACGGCTCATACAACAACCACTCGGCACGGCGCGACCGCAAGCTCCTGCTCGAGCGTAAGGAGTTGCGCAAGCTGCAGCAGGCAGTGAAGAATCCCGGCTTCACCATAGTGCCCACCCGCCTGTTCATAAACGAAAAAGGGCTGGCAAAGTTAGTGATAGGGCTTGCTCGCGGTAAACACGAATACGACAAACGAGAAACCCTCAAAGAGCGTGACGACAAACGCGAGATGGATAGAATAAGGAGAAATTTTTAATATAACACAGACAGGGGTTTGATCTTCCCCTGCTTTTTTTGTTTTATGAAACTACAAGACGCATTAAAAGAGAGAATCCTGGTGCTCGACGGAGCCATGGGTACAATGATACAGAAATACTCGCTTGCCGAGGTCGATTTCCGTGGCAACCGCCTCGCAGAGCACCCTGTGCAGCTAAAAGGCAATAACGACCTGTTGGTGCTCACCCGCCCCGATGTTATACAGGCTATACATGAAAAATATCTCATTGCCGGTGCCGACATAATAGAGACCTGCACTTTCAATGCCAACAAAATATCACAGAGCGATTATGCATGTGAGCATCTCTGCCGCGAGATAAACAGCGCAGCGGTTAAGATAGCGCGCGAGGTTGCCGATAAATATTCCACCCCGCAGAAGCCCTGTTTCGTGGTAGGCTCCGTAGGTCCCACAAGCCGCACCTGCTCCATGAGTCCCGATGTTGAGAATCCCGCATTGCGCAATCTTACCTTCGATACCCTTGTGGCTGCATACACAGAGCAGATGGAGGCACTCATAAGCGGTGGGGTAGATGCCCTGTTGTGCGAGACCATTTTCGACACCCTCAATGCAAAGGCGGCCGTATATGCAGCCGAGGAAGCAATGAAAAATACTGGGCGCGAAGTGCCCGTGATGCTCTCCTTTACTATCGCCGACAGCAGCGGGCGCATACTCTCGGGGCAGTCGATAGAGGCGTTTGTGGCATCAGTCATGAGCCGTAACCTCCTCTCCATCGGTCTCAACTGCTCCTTTGGTGCAGGGCAGATGAAGCCCTTCATCAAACGCCTTGCCGATATTGCTCCCTGCTACATAAGCGCATATCCCAATGCCGGTCTCCCCAATGAACTCGGTGCCTATGACCAGACACCGGCGCAAATGGCGTCTCTCGTGGCAGAGTATATAGATGAAGGTCTTGTGAATATCATAGGCGGTTGTTGCGGAACAACCAACGAATATATCGCCGAGTTTCCCGCCCTTGCTGAGGGCAAGGCTCCCCGTACCCCCGTTGAGTATCCCACAGAGATGTGGCTCTCGGGGCTCGACCGCCTTGTGGTTAATCGCGGCATGAACTTTATAAACATAGGCGAGCGTTGCAATGTGGCAGGCTCTCGCAAGTTCCTGCGTCTCACAAACGAAAAGAACTATACCGAGGCGTTGAAGATTGCGCGTGCGCAGGTTGAAGACGGAGCACAGCTCCTCGATATAAATTTCGATGATGGCTTGTTGGATACAGAGGCAGAGATGGTCAATTTCCTGAACCTCCTTGCCGGAGAACCCGATATTGCCCGCCTGCCCATAATGGTCGATTCCTCAAACTGGGCAGTGATACGCGCCGGTCTCAAATGCCTGCAAGGGCGTGCCATAGTAAACTCTCTCTCCCTTAAAGAGGGCGAGGCGCTCTTTGTGGAACGCGCAAGAGAGGTGAAACGCTTCGGTGCCGCAGTGGTGGTGATGGCTTTTGACGAAGAGGGGCAGGCAACTACCTATGAACGCAAAACAGCCGTTTGCAGCCGTGCATTCGACATCTTGGTAAACAAAGTAGGCTTCGAGCCACACGATATAGTGTTTGACCCCAATATCCTTGCCGTTGCAACAGGTATTGAGGAGCATGCCTCCTACGGAATAGACTTTATCCGTGCTTGTGCATGGATAAAAGAAAACCTTCGCGGGACACACATAAGCGGTGGAGTGAGCAACCTCTCCTTCTCTTTCCGCGGTAACAATTATGTGCGCGAGGCAATGCATGCAGTTTTTCTCTATCACGCCATCTCGGCAGGTATGGATATGGGCATTGTAAACCCGCAAACATCTGTTCAGTACGAAGATATTCCGCACGATGTGCGCACAGCCATAGAAGATGTTATCCTCAACCGCGTGCCCGATGCAACCGAGCGTCTCATCACCATTGCCCAGCAACTGAAAAACAAAGAGGTGGGCACGGCACACCACGCCGATGACTCCTGGCGCAGTGCCACGGTTGAAGAACGCCTTAAACACGCCCTTGTAAAGGGTGTCGGCGACTATCTGCCACAGGATATTGCCGAGGCAGTGGAGAAATACCACACCGCAGTCTCGGTTATAAGCGGTCCGCTCATGGCGGGCATGAATCATGTGGGCGAGCTCTTTGGTGCAGGCAAGCTCTTTTTGCCGCAGGTGGTAAAAACCGCACGCACCATGAAGGAGGCGGTGGCAATTCTGCAACCGCTCATCGAAGATGGCAGAACACAAACGGCAGCATCGGCAGGCAGAGTGGTGGTTGCCACGGTAAAAGGCGATGTGCACGATATTGGCAAGAATATTGCAGGCGTGGTGATGAACTGCAACGGCTTTGAGGTTTATGATTTGGGCGTAATGGTTCCTGCCGAAACCATCGTCTCTGCAGCCATAGAGAACAGAGCCGATATAGTGATACTGAGTGGTCTCATCACCCCCTCGCTCGATGAGATGATAACCGTTGTAAAAGAGATGAAGGCGGCGGGGCTCTCCATCCCGGTGATGATAGCAGGTGCCACCACCAGCCCCATGCACACAGCGTTGAAGATTGCTCCCGCTTATGATGGGGTGGTTGTGCATGTAAAAGATGTGTCGCAGAATGTTATTGTGGCTGCAAAGCTGCTTGGCAGCAAAGAGGAACACGATGCCTATGTGGCAATGCTGCGCGAGGAGCAGGAACAGTTGCGCAAGCAAGCTGCGGCAAAGGAACAACAGCAGATGCGCTCTTTCAGCGAGGCCCGCAGCAATAAACTCAGTCTTTTCGACGATGACCACAAGCACGGCGATGGCTGCACATGTGGTTTTTGCAGTTAAATATTCCTAATAAATTGTTTTGTAACAAAATAGTAATATTTTATTCGCAACTTTGTAAAAGTTTTGCAATAGCACTTTGTGGAAAGATAATACATTAACTACATACAAAATGAGTGAACAGAAAAAATATACCGGTCTCACATCTGCACAGGTGGAGGAGAGCAGGGGAAAATATGGCAGCAACATATTGACACCCCCACAGAAAGAATCTTTGTGGAAGAAATTCTTGGAGAAGTTCAAGGATCCCATAATAAGAATCCTGCTTGTGGCATGGGTGTTCTCCATGATAATATCTGCAGTGCACTGTTGGGGTCCCGAGCAAGCCGGCTTCAACGCCTTTTTGGAACCACTCGGAATATTCCTTGCAATAATTCTTGCAAGCACCATCGGTTTCTTCTTTGAAGTGAAGGCAGCCCGCGCCTTTGAGCAGCTCAATGCCGTGAACGATGATGTTCTTGTTACCGTGGAGCGCGACTGGCGTGTGCAACAGGTGTCGCGCAAGGATATAGTTGTCGGCGATATTGTGTTGTTGAACACGGGCGACGAGATTCCTGCCGACGGAAGCCTCCTCGAAAGTACCTCTCTGCAGGTAAATGAATCTACTCTCACCGGTGAGCCTGTTATCAGCAAAACCACCGATGAGGCTCTCTTTGACAACGAAGCAACCTATCCGTCGAACAGAGTATTGCGCAGCACCACCGTTGTCGATGGTAATGGTGTTATGCGTGTGGAACTTGTTGGCGATGCCACCGAGTATGGCAAGGTTAATGAAGGCGCACTCATCGATAATAATATTGAAACCCCCTTGCAACAGCAGCTCAGACGCCTTGCCGGGACAATAAGCAAGCTGGGCTATGCAGCCTCGGCAATAATATTCATTTTGTTGTCGGTAAAAGTGTTCATGGGCAGTGACGAGCTATCAACCATGGATATAATATCGGGGCTTTTGCACAGCTTTATGATGGCGGTAACACTTATTGTGGTATCGGTGCCCGAGGGGCTTCCCATGAGCGTAACCCTCAGCCTTGCGCTTAGCATGAACCGCATGCTCAAGACCAACAACCTTGTGCGCAAAATGCACGCCTGCGAAACAATGGGAGCGGCAACCGTTATCTGCACCGACAAGACCGGTACCCTCACACAGAACCAGATGCAGGTGCACGAGACCAACTTCTTTGCCCTCGATGGGCAGCAACTCGCCCGCGACACAATCAGCAACCTTGTAAAAGAGGGCATAGCCGTGAACTCCACCGCAGCTCTCGACAAAGCCGAGGAGCCGGTAACAGCCATTGGAAACCCCACCGAGGCAGCCCTCCTCCTGTGGCTCGACAAGCAAAACATCTCCTACGAGCCCCTGCGCGCAGATGCAACAGTTCTTAGCCGTCTCACTTTCTCCACCGAGCGCAAATATATGGCAACCGTTGTGCAGTCGCCCCTCTTGGGCAAAAAAGTGCTCTATGTGAAAGGTGCTCCCGAGATAATCCTCTCACTCTGCAACCAAGTGGCAGAAAAGGGTGGTGCCATGGGCAGTGTAGATAGCAATTGCGCAGGTATAGAGACGCAGCTGCTCGAATATCAAAGCAAGGCGATGCGCACGTTGGGTTTTGCATATCAGATACTCGACGATGATGCCCCCTCTTCGCCCTACGATGAAGGTCGCCTCCTTCCCACCGTGAACCTCACATTCTTGGGCTTTGTGGCAATATCCGACCCTGTGCGTGCCGATGTACCCGAAGCTGTTCAACGCTGTCTCTCGGCTGGCATCGATGTGAAGATAGTAACAGGTGATACTCGCGGAACCGCCTCGGAGATTGGTCGTCAAATAGGAATATGCACCGCCTCCACTCCCGACAGTGAGATAATTACAGGCCCCGATTTTGAATCCCTCACCGACGAAGAGGCTGCACAGCGCGTGATGTCCCTTAAAATAATGTGCCGTGCACGCCCCATGGACAAGCAACGCCTTGTGCGCTTGTTGCAGGCACAGGGAGCTGTGGTTGCAGTAACCGGCGACGGCACCAACGATGCACCCGCCCTCAAGGCAGCGCAAGTGGGGCTCTCCATGGGCGATGGAACCTCTGTGGCAAAGGAAGCAAGCGATATCACCATAATAGACAACTCCTTTGGCAGCATCACGCGTGCAGTGATGTGGGGGCGTTCGCTTTACAAGAATATACAGAGATTCCTTCTCTTCCAACTCACAATAAACGTTGCTGCATGTTTCATTGTAATGCTCGGCTCGCTCATAGGTTCATCATCTCCCCTCACAATTACCCAAATGCTATGGGTGAACCTCATTATGGACACCTTTGCAGCGGCAGCCCTTGCATCGTTGCCGCCCAGCTGGTCGGTGATGAAGGATAAACCCCGCAAGAGTGGTGAGAATGGCGATTTTATAATTACCCGCAATATGGCATTCAACATCTTTGCCTATGCTGCAATCTTCGTTGCGGTGCAGATGCTCATTCTCTTTGCCTATAAATCCGATGGCGTTATCTCCGCCATAGAGTTGTCCGAGTTCTTCACCATCTTTGTGATGCTGCAATTCTGGAATATGTTTAACGCAAAGGCTTATATGACCGGCACTTCGGCACTGAGCGGAATACACAAATGTACCACATTCCTGTTTGTCGCACTTATTATATTTGTAGGGCAGTATCTTATAGTGGAACTTGGTGGAACCATGTTCAATGTCGTTCCTCTTGGGTTCAATAAGTTTATAATGATATTTATATTCACTTCTCCGGTATTTATAATCCCCGAGCTCAGCCGCTGTGTATCTTGGGCAATGCGTGCAATTATAAAAAAAAATAAAACACCCCGATGAACGAGATATTTATAATATTTGGGCTCATATTGCTCAACGGAGTATTTGCAATGGCAGAGATAGCTTTAATCTCGGCTCGCAAATCTTCATTGACAACAGCTGCCAAGCGTGGAAAATCATCGGCGCGTCTGGCATTGAAATTAGCCGAAGAGCCCGATAAGTTCCTCTCCACCGTGCAGATAGGAATAACCCTCATAAGCATTGTAACGGGTATATATTCCGGCAGTAAAATAGCAGCTTTTTTTTCAAGCTGGCTTGTCTCAATGGGGGTTACAGCCACATATAGCAACGAAATATCGCAGGTGGTGATTGTGGTTATAGTAACCTATTTTACCCTTGTGCTGGGCGAGCTGTTGCCCAAACGCATAGGCATGAACGCCGCCGAGCCGGTTGCCATGTTCATGGCACGCCCCATGCATCTTCTTTCAAATATCGCCTCTCCCTTTGTGTGGCTGCTGTCAAAGAGCACGTTGCTCCTTGTGAACCTGCTGGGCATGAACTCCAAAGGCAGCAAGATTACCGAGGAGGAGATAAAATCCATTGTAAAGGAGGGAACCGAGGACGGCGAGGTGCAAGAGGTGGAACAGGATATCGTGGAACGTGTCTTTCTCTTGGGCGACCTTAACGTAGATTCCATCATGACCCACAAGCGCGAGCTTGTGTGGTTCGATGTAAATATGACGGCAGCCGATGTTCGCAAGCTCATATCAGAGAAACTGCACGAGGGCTATCCCGTAGCCGATGGCAGCCTCGACAATGTCATAGGCTTTGTGCTTATGAAAGACCTTGTACTCTCGCTTGACAGCCCCACCTTCTCATTGCGTTCCATAGCCATGGCGCCCACATTCTTCTACGAGAATATGAGCGTTTATAAGGTGCTCGAGACCATGAAACGCAAAGGAATAAGCCGTGGGGTAGTGTGCGACGAGTTTGGTTCATGCGCAGGAGTAGTAACGTTGAAGGATATTCTTATGGGGCTTGTAGGCACGGTGAGCGATGGGGCAGCAGAAAAACAACAACTCATTGTGCCGCGTGCCGGCAATAGTGAATGGCTTGTCGATGGGCAATGCTTTTTCTACGATTTTCTCAAATATTTCGACGCCGAGGAACTCTTTGAGAACGACGACTACACCACCGTGGCAGGTCTCTGTCTCGAAGTCCTCGACCACATTCCCCTCCCGGGCGAGCATTTCGAATGGAATAAATTCACCTTTGAGATAGCCGATATGGACGGCGCACGCATTGATAAATTGATAGTAAGAATAAATAAAAAATAAAACATCTATGGAATCAGTTGCATTTATTGAATGGTGCCTGGAGCACCTCAACTACTGGACGATAACCCTGCTCATGGCAATAGAGAGCTCGTTTATTCCCTTCCCGTCAGAGGTTGTCGTTCCCCCCGCAGCATGGCTCTCTGCCGACCCTGCGAGCGGTCTCAACATATATCTTGTGGTCTTTTTTGCCACAGTGGGTGCGCTCATCGGTGCCCTTGTGAACTACTATCTGGCATTGTGGCTTGGTCGTCCCATAATATATAAGTTTGCCAACAGCCGTTTGGGGCACATGTGTCTCATTGACGAGCCCGCAGTGAAAAAAGCCGAGGAGTATTTCGACAAGCGCGGTGCAGCATCAACCTTCATTGGGCGTCTCATTCCCGCCGTGCGCCAGTTGATATCTATTCCCGCAGGTCTTGCCCGCATGAAAATGAGCACCTTCCTCACCTTCACCGCTCTTGGTGCAGGTGCGTGGAACATAGTTCTTGCCGCTCTCGGTTGGTATATGTCAAAGGTGCCGGGCATTGAAACCAAGGAACAACTCATTGAGAAGGTTACCGTTTATAGCCACGAGATTGGTTACTGCTTCATTGCTCTTGGCGTGTTCATTGTTATATACCTTATATATAAAGGGTACAAGAAGTAAATTTCATCAAAAAAAGGCAGCCGCGGCTGCCTTTTTTATAAGAAAAATGATGTTGTTTGTGCAAAAAAGATAATAAATCACTATCTTCGCATTTAGTTTATAGGGCATTATCCTATAAACTGTCAATTAAAGAATGTAAATAATAAAAAACAATATAGATGAAAACACGTCTCGAACACGATTCATTAGGCGAGATTCAGGTTCCTGCCGATGCGTATTATGGTGCCCAGACTTTGAGGGCTTTGGTTAATTTCAAAGATGTGAGTGGCCTGTCAATAGGCGAGCACCCCTATTATATAAAGTCTTTGGCTATGGTTAAGTGGGCGGCAGCCCACGCCAATGTGTCGCTCGGCTCGCTCGACGAGGAGATAGGCTCTGCCATTAAAAAGGCTTGCGAGGAGATTATGGAAGGTGCTCTTGCCGACCAGTTCCCCATTGACCTTGTGCAGGGTGGTGCGGGCACCTCTACAAACATGAATATAAACGAGGTGGTTGCCAACCGTGCTTTGGAGATAATGGGGCACAAGAAGGGTGAATACCAGTATTGTAATCCCACTGAGCATGTGGATTTGTCGCAATCGACCAACGATGCTTATCCCACAGCGTTCAAGCTCTGTTTCATCTTGCATAACGAGGACCTTGTGCGCGAGTTGCAGCGTCTTATTGCCGTCTTCCGTGCAAAGGGCAAGGAGTTTGACCACATCATAAAGATGGGTCGCACTCAGTTGCAGGACGCAGTGCCCATGACACTGGGGCAGGAGTTCGAGGCTTTTGCCGTTACTCTCGACGAGGAGGTGAGCCGCCTCAATGAGATTGCCAACCTCTTCTTGGAGGTGAACCTCGGTGCAACAGCCATTGGTACGGGTATCAATACCGTTCCCGGTTATTCGCACACCGCTGTAGATGCCCTGCGTGTTATCTCGGGCAAGAAATTTGTGCTTGCCGGCAACCTTGTTGAGGCAACATCTGATGCGGGTTCATCGGTTATGTACTCTTCGGCACTGAAACGCTTGGCTGTGAAACTCTCTAAGATATGTAACGACTTGCGCTTGCTCTCAAGCGGTCCCCGTTGCGGTCTCAACGAGATTAATCTGCCCCCCGTGATGCCCGGTTCAAGCAT
>CAYRFX010000070.1:0-10615 GCA_964423665.1 uncultured Bacteroidaceae bacterium
GCATTATTGACGCTCTTGCGCAATTCAATATTGCGCTTTTCACTATAAACGACCCGGCGGAACTGCCGCTTGATAAGTTCGATGATATTAATAAAGTGAAGATGATATACACCGATTATATTCACCCTGCAGAGAGTGATAAATGAGCAACTCGCTTCGGTTTGTAAAAGAAATTACAATTTTCTTATGCGTTGCCACGAAAGCATCTTTATAGTGTGATAGAATGCTACTCCTCGTCGGGGGTATGCAGAATAAGAGTTGTTGCGCCTAGCGTAATTATTGCACCAGCCTCAATGCGCAACCTTTCTTTGTTACCGAGAATACGGTTCATAACAAACGTGCCAGTAACGCTTTGATTGTCGCGTATTGTGTAAATGAGTTCGTCGCCGTATCCGCGTTTTACATTTACAATGCAATGGCGGCGATCCATGCTGGGGTCGCTTGTCTCAATGGGCAGTGTAACAACGGTGCCTTTGTTGTAACGCCCGATAAGGTTATCGCCTTCCTGCAACGGCAAAATTTGCTTGAAGCAGAAACGATTCTCAATTACAGTCAAATAACCCAGGTCCTCGGTCTCCACCTCTTCATCTTCTCCGATGCGCACGGTGAAACTCTTGCGGCATTGCTCGCACTCAAACACAAGTGATTGCCCTGCTTGATAATTGCTGCTGTCAAAATCAATAGGGTGGTCGCATTTTGGACAGATAATCTTCTTCATTTATTGGGCATTTGTTTGTAGAATCCACGCATCGGGGAAGGTACTCTTCAGTTCCTTCACAGCCTCCATGGCATCTTTGTTGCTCTCATACTCGCCAATAGATATACGATGTCTTCCGCCACCTTTTACAACAGAGTAGTTTGCTGCCATTTTTGCCGATAGTTCCTCTATTGCAAGTTGTGCGTTGCTCTCATTTGGCGAGCTTGCAACAATTATATGAAATACTTTTTTCTTTTCGACAGGTGTGGTAATCTCTTCGTTACCTATAACAGCCGAGGCTGCCACAGCCTCCTCTTTGGGCGCAACGGGAGATGCTTGCTCTGCAGGGGGCTCTGCAATCTTGCCATTTGCATCAATAGGCATAATCTCGCAATTCGAAACTTCATTTTCCACATGCTTGGGAGCAGGGGCTGCAACTTGTTGCATGAGAGATATTTGCTCGTTTGATGCAAAACCGGTAAACGATGCTTGCATACTCTTTTTGTAAGCACTGTCGCTCATGGGGGTAACAAAGATGAAAGTAAGAATGATTGCTGCCACGGCTGCAATGTATTTGCCCAAGTCGCGATGCTTAATCACAATCTTTCTATCCTCGCAGTCGCGCAACAAGGGAAAGGCAAAAGGCTCGAATCCGAAATTCTCGGGGTCGTCAATGCCATTGGCATCAACATCAAATGAAAGTTCTCCTTTAATGTTCATGTGGAAAGTTCCCAGCTCGCCGAAACGTACAACACTGTCGCGGGAGAGGGACTCACGCAGGGCGTTTATCTCGCAGTTCATTCTCTTGCCGGCCTCCTCGTATGTGAGTTGTTCGCGGTCGATATATTCCGATATGAGCAAAGCATCGTCAATTTTCACCTGCGGATTGAAGCGCATGGTACGATAAGGGGGGACGAACACTCGCTCCTCCACATTGTAATGTGCCGGCACCTCGTCGGTTAAAAATGCGCCCATTCCGGGTATAATCACGCAGTTGTGTCGCGCAACAAGATACGATATGTATTTTATTAGATTTTCCACGAAGCAAAAATAATAAAAAACTCTCTCTCCACAATATCTTTTACCAATAAATTATATGCAATTTTATTTTTTAATGACCCTCTCCTTGAAAATGATGACAAAAAAGCACTATCTTCGCAAATGCAAATAAATCACACAATGTCCCAAGCTCGCAAAATAGAACTTCTTGCCCCTGCGCGTAATTTGGAAACAGGCATAGCTGCGATAGACAGTGGTGCCGATGCTGTTTATATAGGTGCAGCGCAGTTTGGAGCGCGGCAGGCTGCAGGGAACTCTGTCGAGGATATTGCCCGCCTGGTCGATTATGCGCATCTCTTTGGTGTCAAGGTGTATGTAACTCTTAACACCATCTTAACCGACGAGGAGATACAACCGGTGGAGCAACTTGTAAATGAACTCTACAAAATTGGAGTAGATGCTCTCATCGTTCAGGATTTTGCAATAACAAAAATGAATATACCGCCCATTCCACTGCATTGCAGCACTCAAATGGATAACCGCACGGTGGATAAGGCGCGTTTCCTTGCGCAGACAGGCTTCCCGCGCATAGTGCTTGCCCGCGAGCTCACCCTTGGTAAAATAGCAGAGATTCATCACGCAGTGCCCCAAACCGAGCTCGAAGTCTTTGTACATGGAGCACTTTGTGTCAGCTACAGCGGCAGGTGCTACGCTTCCCAACATTGTTTCGGGCGCAGTGCCAACCGTGGTGCCTGCGCTCAGTTCTGTCGCTTGCCGTTCAATCTTGCCGATGCCGATGGTAATATAATAAAAGAGGAGAAACATTTTCTCTCGCTCAAAGATATGAACCGCAGCGCAATGCTCGAAGAGATGCTTGATGCAGGTGTCTCCTCTCTGAAGATAGAAGGGAGACTTAAAGATATCTCATATGTGAAGAACATTACAGCGTATTATCGTCAATGCCTCGATGAGATAATGGCTCGCCGTTCTTGCTATGTGCGAGCCTCGTATGGCATCACTACCCCCCATTATACACCCTCTCCCACAAAGAGCTTTAATCGTGGTTTCACCACATATTTCCTTGATGGGAACCGTGGGGATATAACCTCTTTCGACACTCCTAAATCCATTGGTGAATATGCCGGGCAGGTAAAATTTGTCTCCCGCAGCTATTTTACAATCACAGGGGGTTGTTTTAATAATGGTGACGGCGCCTGTTTCATTGCCCCCGACGGCAAGTTGCAAGGTTTTCACATAAACAGGGTTGATGGTAACAGGATATTCCCACACAATATGCCTGTAATATCTCCCGGTACACATCTTTATCGTAATTACGATTGTGAATTTGAACGCCTTCTTTCGCGCCCTCTCGCACCGCGTCGTCTTTCTGTTTCGATAGCTTTTGCAACCACTCCCACAGGATTTTCTCTCACCGGAATAACAGAAAACGGGGTATCTTGCACAGTAGATGCAAACGTGAATAAAGAAGAAGCACACAAGCCCCAGCACGAAAATATAGTCACACAACTGAAAAAATGGGGCAATACACCTTTTGATGCAACAAAAGTGGAGGTGGAAAACGCCGAAAACAGCTTTGTGCCATCGTCGTTGCTTTCCGACATGCGTCGTCGCCTTTGCGACAGCCTGCTTTCAGCTCTGCGTGCCTGCCACCCGCGTGAAACGATGCCACCCATTATAAAAGCACCTTTTGCAAACTTGGCAATAGATTATACCGCCAATGTATCCAACAGCCTTGCCCGCGCCTTCTATACAGAACGAGGTGTGCCACAAGTTGCTCCTGCTTATGAACTGCAACCTGTAACAGGCTCACCGTTAATGTATTGCAAGCATTGTATAAAATATTCAATGGGGTGGTGCACTCGCACCGGAGAGAAATCTCCCTATAAGGAACCATATTATCTTGTCTCTGCCGACGGGAGACGTTTCCGCCTTCAGTTCAACTGCAAAGAGTGCATGATGACCGTTCTTGCCGATAGCTGAAATTTATAGAAATATATTTTTAACAAAAATTAACCTCTAAAATTAAACTTTTTACTTTCTCGCGCTGTTTAATATATGTGTTTTTCATAGTAATAGATTTGGCGGTCGTGTCCACTTGCGAAAGCCGACACCCGAACGGGTAAAAGCGTTTACTCGGACAAGCTACATTCCCTCCCCTTGGAATGTAGCTTTTTTATATACTTTTTTATCTTCCGCAAATGCTTTTATATTCACAATATTCACATCGTTTCTTTTTGTCGGTAGGCTCAAAGTCTCTTTTCTCGTCAAAAATATTTTGCAGAACCTCCTGCAGATGATTAAGAAAATCCTTTTTATATTCCGCAACGTCCTCTATAATCTTCTTATTGATGTCAATTACAAAATCCTCATGCAGCGCATTGTCTTTCCTCACAAGATAGATAAGTTCGGGTATCACCTTGCTTATGCCTGCTTTTTTTACCTCTTCCACCCATGAGAGTTCTTCGTCTTTGCTATAATCTTTGCCGTTGTTTACCAGTTCAATAACAGCAACGGCATATAGAAGAGCCTGAAAACGATAGCCCGCGCTCTCACCCTCGTGAGCAAAAATCTCTTCCAACGAACTTTTGCTATCGAGTTTCTTATCTTTTCCGGTTTTATAGTCTATTATAATCAACGTATCGTTCTTGGCATCTATGCGGTCAATTTTTCCTCCAATATTTATAGTAATATCTTCTCCGTTCCTTTTCTTAAAGGTGTAAGGGAATTTCACCGCCTTTTCGCCACCAATGTATTTGAACGGGGTGTATGCTTTGTCCATCTTCACAAGGCGTTGAAGGAAACGATGCATCACTCTTCTGTTGATAAGCTGCTCACCGTTGTAAACCACTCTGTTGCCTTTCTTGAAGAATAGTTCTCCAAAAGCATTGTCAATATAATTGGTCAGCAGCAAAGGGTTCTCTTCCAATCTCTGCAAGTCGCTCTTGTCTATCGTGCCGTTGTTGTTCTTCTTTATATCATCATACATGAATTCCGCAGCAAGATGGAAAATATCTCCAAAGTCATTTGCTTCAAGTTCCGTCTTAACCTCTTTTGCCTCTTTCAATCCCATTACATAATAATAGAAGAATTTTAATTCGCATTCCAGAAATTTATTTATGCCTGATGGGGAGAGAGTCAATCCCGGCTTGTTTGTGCCAGTGTCAAACTTTTTATGCAGAATTTGCATTATAGCATGGCTCTTCTTGATATTTTTAGCTTCAATTTTGCCATTTATCTGCTCGGCATCTAAATGCAGACGTTTCACATCATACATATTCTCTCCAAGAATTTGCAACAGATAGCGTGAGCACTCTGCTTTTCCGTTGCTCTCCGTTGAGTTATTGAATACCACGGTAATATTTTCGGCTCTTTGCAGCAAGCGATAAAAATAATAAGCATAAATGGAATCCCTATGTTCGCTCATTGTCAGCCCGAAGGCGCGTCGCAGATTGTATGGGATAAAAGAGTTGTCGTTGCTGCTTTTGGGCAGGTTTCCTTCATTTGCAGCAAGTACCAGAATATTCTTAAAATCAAGGTTGCGTGTCTCTAACAATCCCATAATCTGCAATCCCACAACCGGCTCGCCGTGAAAAGGCATGCTTTGCTGGGACAATATGCGTATCAGCAGGCTGCCCAGTGCAGGTTGTTGCAAATCTATCTCACCGCTTTCAAGCAGAGCAAGCAGGCGTTGTGTCTGGCTATGAGCTTTTAACAAAGCTTCGCAGAAGAGCTCCTCGTAGAGATTGTTGTCTATTTCTCCAATCTTTGCACGCTCGTTGGCTATTGCATATATAAGCGCAGCAATGTTCCTTATCCACTCGGTATTATTGGCGGGTCTTGTAAAGGCAAGACCTAAAATATCATCACAACACAGTTCTTCGTCGCTGGGGAAAAAGCGTTTTTCACTAAGTAGCTTTTCGCGTAAGCCGGCAGCCTTTTCGCTGCTCTGTATTATGTAAGGGTGCTTTAGAATCCTCTCCACAGCCGATAACATAAAACACCTCTGCTTCTCGTCATATCCTCGTGTTTGCAGTTCAACAAGCATCTTGACAAGGCTGAATACCGGCGTATGTGAAATTGGGAAACCCATGGTAACGTTAAGCAGGTTGAGTTGCCGTTCGTTAATTTTGTCGGGCAATGCGTGCAAAGCCGATTCGAGCATCGTCTCATCGCATAGTACTATAGCTGTTTCAACCTCCTTTTCTCCAAGATTTTCTTCAAGCCATTGCGGAATATATCGTGTCTGTATATTATCGGTGCTTGCCGATACAAATGTAACATTCTTTTTATTTTTAAGATTGTTGAAAAACTCTTTGTCAAGGGCGTTAGTGTAGCGTTGCAGGTTCATTCGCATGAAGTGCCCCGCCTCGTGCTGCATATTCCCCGTATAATGCGTGTCATAGTCCCAATAGAAAAGAGCCTTTCCATCTTTTTTCAAAATATCGAAAAGTTTCCTCTCAACACCATTCAAGGCATTGAAACCAACAAAGACATATTTATCATAGGAGAGGTTTATACCTTCATTATTTTCAATGACATCTCGGCACAGCATGCCCTCGTAAGCAAGATGTTTCTTTCTCAAACACTCTTTGAAACTTTTATAAATAGGGTAGAGGACCTCCCAAGTGCTTTTGAATTTGTTTTTTATCTCGCTCTCCTTCTCCGGTGCAAAATTTGCAAAAAACTGCATCACCGCCTTCTGTTGCTCCTCGCTGAGAATATCTTTTGCCGTTCCAAATTTGCGCAAATCCTCAATGTTCGCAAAAAGCTTTTGCGCGTCGGCAAGGTTCTTGTCAATATCGTCAAAATCCCTAATAAGCATCTCGCCCCAATAGTAGAATTTATCGAGGCTCTCGTTGCTGTTTGTGTAATTCTGATATACCTTGTGCAGCAAGCTCACCAGCAGCACCGGATCGCCAACAATACTGTCAGAACTCTGCTCAAACAATTCACTTATGGTAATACACGCAGGGCTCCATGCGGCTCCGTCTCCAATCTTTTCAAGCAGATATTCATTAAAGAAAAGCCCGGCACGTTTGTTGGGGAATACCATGGCAACTCCCTCGAAATTTCCATTCAGCCGGGTATATAAATCATCGGTTACAATCTTCAAAAATGGTTCCATATTGCTTAAGCTGTTTCTGTTTCCACATTAATAATCTCCTTTCTGTCCACATACCACACATATCCCTTTATACTTGTGTATCCAATCATTGCAAGCAGGTTCATATAATCGCGCACCTGCTCAATGTGTGCCTTGTCTTTCTTTGCAAACTTATAATCGACCACCACAACCTCATTGTTGTAAATCATCACACGGTCGGGGCGGAATGTCTTTTTCTCCTCGCAATATTTGCTGCACAGAATAGCACACTCATTGAACAGCCTGTATTTTCCGCTAAACCACTCCCTTGCCACGGGTAATGATATAGCCTTCTCCAATCTGCTCTTAATGTAATTTCTCTCTTTCTCTGTGGATATCAGCCCCTCCACAAGCATCTTGTTCAGCTGTCGTTCCAGCTCTTTACCGGTGTTCAGTTTGGCAAGAATGGCATGCATAAGTTCGCCTCTTGCTGCTGAATCGTAGTTTCTTCTCTCCTTGCTGTCCGATGCGAGGAAACGTGCAAGTTCGCGCGACTGCTTGAAGGTGAGATGATTTTTGTAACACGAAAATTTTTGCATTCTCGTCTCTTCGTTCTCAACTATGAATGGATTTTTCTTTTCCTTCTCCTTGCCGTGTTGCTCGGCGGTGCAAAACTCGCCATAAGTGAAAGTCATCTTCTCTTTGTCATATACAGCCTCGTCCAAAGAGGTTAATTCGGGCAATACATTCTCAATTAATTTAGACATATTGTAACCATTGCCTTTTTCTCCCTTTTCAATGAAGATAACAAGGTTTCTCACGGCTCTTGTAGTAGCAACATACAACAGGTTCAGATTATCCACAATCTGGAAAAGATACTCATGGCTGTAATCATCGGCATAAATTGAATTGAGCATCATCTTTTTACAATTTATGGGCAAAAGGGGCAAAATGTTGAATGGCTCCATCTCGGGCGCGCACCACAAGGTGGTGTTTGCACGTCCGGTTAGCTCCCAGTTGCAGAAAGGTATAATAACCGTGTCAAATTCCAATCCTTTAGATGCATGAATAGTCATAATCCTCACACTGTCGCTGCTCGCGGCAGGAATAGTCTTATCGCATAAATCCTTCTCCCACTCGTCAAGGAAGCCTTTAAGGTCGGCAGTTTTGTTGTTTATACACTGCGAAGCATAGTCGAGAAACGAGAATATATACGCATCTTCGTCTTTTGCCTGTTCAATGTGCAAAACAGCGATAATCTTCTCTATAAGCTCATATATAGGCAGCCCTCTCATAAAAGGCAACTCCTCTATATACTCCTCGGGCAAGAAACTCTTGCGCTCCTCTCGTTTCAACAGGCTGTTTGTGTCGTGTTCGTGTTTCAAAATAATCCTGTTGTAAAGAGCAATGAGGTTTACAAGATTAATCTCATCTGTTGGCGTGTTGATATGCCGCATCGCAGCTATTATAAGCTGCACGACCGGAGATGCCGATAATCTGTATGCCTCCTCCGACACAATTCTCAACTGCGGAAATCTTTCTCTGAACGCATCTACAATTATCGGTATCACAGCATTGCCTCGTACCAATATTGCAATCTTCCCGGGAGAGACCCCGCGTTCCTTTATAAACTCCTCCAAATTGTTCATTAGAGCCTCGGTTGCAACATCTTTAAGCCCTCCATCGCTCTCATCTTTATCAAACAATTTAATCTGCACATACCCCTCATTCCCCCTTTTCTTGGGAACAGCCTGTTCCACATCACTATATGCACGTTCAAGGCTTTCAAGCCTCGAACCGAGGTCTGTTTTGAATGTTTCGGAGATGTGGCTCACTGCGCTGCGAAACAATCTGTTATTAAAAGCAATAATGCGTCGCGAGCTTCTAAAATTGGTCGATTGGTATGCGAATCCTCCCTCGCACACCTCTTGCGATACAATTTTGATGGCTTTGCTGTTGAACGTCTCAATGTTGTTCATTATGCTCCAGTCGCTATTCCTCCAGCGATATATCGACTGCTTCACATCACCCACAATAAGGTTGAAGTTTCCACGCGCAATAACCTCGTTGAGCAAAACGCGAAAACACTCCCATTGCAGCATTGAGGTATCCTGGAACTCATCAATAAAAATGTGGTTAATCTCAGTACCTATTTTTTCAAAGATGAAAGAGGTGTTGTTCTCTATCATCTTGCTCAGGAAATAAGTGGTCTCGGCAAGCAGGAACCTGTTCTCTCGCTCATTCTCCTCCTTCAAAGTCTTTGCTATTGCATTCAGCAACCCCAATCTGTGGAACATCTCCAAAGACATAATGCAGCTGTTGTACAATTTATATTCCTTCTCCTCAATATCCTTAATCTCCTGTAATAACACCACAATAAGGTCGTTTATCTCGGGGAATTTAGACAACTTCTCCTTCGGTGTTGTTCCGTCGAGAATTTTGTTTATTGTGACCGATTGTGGCAATTTGTCATCTTTCAAGGAGAAATCCTGCATTTTCTGGAATATACTCCATACACCTTTGGATTTACCTAAAAAATCACCCTCGCTCAGCCCGTTGGCGGCTGCCGCAAACCTCGCATGTATATTCCTAATCTTGTTATCTATTGCGGTCTCACACTCGTTTCTCAGTTTAGTGGTTTGTGCGTTGAACTCATGCAGAAATTTTCCATTAGCATTCTCAATCCTTTCCCGCAACTTATCCCCTCGTTGCAGATACTCCTCCTTCAGCAACTGCTTTGCGAATGATTTTATTGCAGGAACAACCCTCCAACTTTTGTCACTGCTGAGCCTATCCTCAATATAGTTGATAATCTGCTCCATCTCCGCTGTCTCCTTGTCGAGTTTCTTGATATATCTATCAACGGCATCATCAAGCAGGTCATCGCCGTTTATGAAAAACTCAACGTCTCCATTCAACTCAAGCTCTTTGGCAAGGCTGCGCAGCACCGATTGGAAAAACGCATCGATGGTTTGAATACGAAAGTGGCCATAATCGTGCAGAATAAGATTTAATGCTCTTCCTGCATTTTTGCTTATCTCTTCACGGCTCATGTGTGGATAAGCCTCCTCCATCTTTCTTATATAATCCTCGGACGATTTTAATAAATTGGCAATACCATACAGCTGGCTCAAGATACGCTCTTTCATCTCGTTTGTTGCCTTCTTTGTAAATGTTACAGCTGCAATATGCCTGTAAGCGTCGGGGGATTTAATTAGCAAAGTAATATATTTGACAGCAAGCGTGAATGTCTTTCCCGAGCCTGCCGATGCCCTGTAAACCTCTAAAAAACGTCTGTCCTCCATAGCGAAACACCCTTTATTCTTATTCTGCACCAAAGCAGTGCAGCACTATTTGAAATATCTTTGCTAAGATACAAAAAAGAGTAATAAGTGCGTAGATAAAAAACGCTGATTTTTTAACATCAGTTCGATATAACCATTTATACAATCATTCATCATATTTGTTCATTCCGACAGAGCGCAGCGACGAGGAATCTCAAAGAGAGTACAGATAACAGAGCAAAGATGAAAGCTGAGCCGAAGGCGAAGTTTCGATAGCATGAGCAGTGAAAGGTCACGCGTTGTAAAACTCTCCCGCTTTTCAAAGAGGGAGTACCCGGAGGGGGAGGGAGTTTTGCTTGTGCAAAAGACCGTCAGTCCTCTTTTGTCCTTTTGTTCTTCTGTCAAAAACATTAGAGAGAGTAAAAACTAATAAAATTACGTGAGTTCGCGATATGCAAAGTTTATATCGAACTCGTTTTTTTTTTATGTGTCGCCCGCCCAAAGGGCGGGGAGTGTTTTTATTCATTTCGT
>CAYRFX010000071.1:0-10264 GCA_964423665.1 uncultured Bacteroidaceae bacterium
CGCAAAGGTAGAAAATTAATTTGAATAACCAAGTTTGGCAAGCACCTCGTTGCTTATATCAACCTTGGGCGAAGCGTAGATTACACTGCCGGCAGAAGCACGGTCGATGACCATAGAGAACTTCTTCTGCTCGCAAACCTCCTTTACCGCATTGTATATCTCATCTTGAATGGGTGCCATGAGGCTTTCACGCTTCTTATAAAGCTCGCCGTTGGGACCAAAATAATGGCGTTTGAGCTCGGCAGCCTCTTTTTCCTTGGCAAGAATCTCCTCCTCGCGTGCTGTACGCTGCTCGTTGGAGAGAAAAGCCGACTCGCTCTGAAATTTCTTATATAGTGCCTCAGCCTCCTGCGCCAGTTCATCTATTTCTCCCTGCCATCTCTTTGATTGCTGCGCCATCTGTTCATTGGCACGCTCATATGCAGGAATATTCTTTAGAATATATTCCATATCTATCAGCGCAAACTTCTGTGCCTGCACTGCCACCGCTGCAAAGGCGGTAAAAAGCAACATTGCAAATACTCTCTTCATAATTGTTGTATATTAGAATTCTTGTCCAAGGATAAAGTGGAACTGGCTGCCGCCATATTGTGTGGAACCATAAACATTATCGAAACCATATGCCCAGTCGAGACCTATAAGACCTATCATCTGCAAGAAGATGCGAACACCCACACCGGCACTGCGTTTCAGGTCAAAGAGATTGAACTTAGACGCATCGGTCCATGAGTTACCACCCTCAACAAACGCAAGACCGTAAATAGTGGTCGAGCTCTGCAACATGAATGGGAAGCGCAGCTCCAAGCCCAAACGGGTGTAGGCATAACCCTCATAACCATAGGGCGTGAGACTACCATTCTCATATCCGCGCAATGCCACCATATCGGTTGCATAGTTATATGAATAGCCACTCATTCCATCACCTCCCATATAGAATGTTTCAAACGGTGATTTCTTGTTCCTGTCATAACTTCCCAATATTCCAAAATCGGCACGGGTCATGAGCACAAGATTATGCTTGCCATCGGTGAGAGAGGTAAATGTCTTGCTACGGAACTTTATTTTGTAATACTCAATCCACTTGTGCTTATCACGCAACTCGTCCTTGTAGGTAGAACTTTTGGGATTTACTGCCAGCGAAGCATAGTCCTTCCCGTCGAACATCGAATAAGGGGGTGTTGCCGACACCTGCAATGAGAAATCGGAACCCTGACGGGGGAAATAGGGGTTATCTACCGAGCGACGCGCCAATGTTACCGACAGGTTTATATTATTGCAGTTTCCATCGGTGATGAGGAAATACTGCCAATCTTTAAGTGAATAGAGCTGATAATTAAGCTCCGCCGACAGGGTAAAATAGTCATCGGGCCACTTGAGAGGACGTCCCCAACCAATGGAGAAACCATACATTCTAATGTATTTGTCGGGGTCGTAGTACGATGATATATTGTTGTAGCCATAGCCGTTGTAATTGCCATAGCCATAGAGGTAGTTATTATAATTGTTATAATATGCCGAATTATAATAGCTGTCGGCAACATCGGTCTGTATTGACATGAAAGCCGATACAGAGAGTGAGTTGGGGCGTTTGCGCCCGAACCATGGATCGAAGAACGAGATGCTGTATGCCTGATAATACTTTCCGTTTGACTGGGCACTGAGCGTGAGCGTCTGTCCATCGCCTTGCGGTAGTATTCCACGACGCAATGCCCCCTTGCGGAAGAGGTTACGCATTGAGAAGTTTGTGAGCTTGAGTGAGAGTTTTCCGATGACACCGGTCTGTCCCCAACCTGCCGACAACTCTATCTGGTCGCTACTCTTGGTTTCAAGCCCCCAATTTATATCCACGGTACCCGCCTCGCGATTATCCACCACATCGGGTTTTATTGTCTCGGGGTTAAAGTGTCCCATATTTGCAATTTCGCGATAAGAACGTTCCAGCGCACTCATGGAGAAAAGGTCGCCGGGCACTGTGCGCAACTCGCGACGAACCACCTCCTCGTAAAGGCGCTCGTTACCCGAAATACGCACGCGGTCGATTGTTGCCTGCACACCCTCGGAGAGGCGTATCTCCAAATCTACCGAGTCGTTTACCACGCTCACCTCAATGGGCAATAACCGCAAAAAGACGTATCCCTTATTGTAATATTCGTTCTTAACAGCGTCGGTATCGGTGAAGAGACGCTTGTCGAGCTCGGTCTGATTATATACATCACCCGGTTTAAGACGTAAGAGATAATCGAGATAGGCTGTTGAGAAGACGCTGTTGCCCACCCATTTTACACTGCGCAGATAGTAGCGGTTACCCTCCTCCACGTTTATGTAAATATCTACGCGTTTGTTGTTATAGGGGACAACACTGTCCGACACGATGCGGGCATCGCGGTATCCAAGCTCGGCATAACGCGAAAGTATATTTTCCTTGTCCTCCTTATATTTTTCGGGGGTAAACTTCTTGGAGCGCAAAAAGGTATTCTTGAATGTACTCCAACGAGTCTTTTCGCGCATCTTCATTGCATATTTTATCTTCTTGAATGGGGCATCTTCCACACCGTTTATATATATGCGATGCACTTTTACCTTCTCGTTCTTATCAACGTTTATATCGACAATCATCTGATTATCAGAGGTTACATCGGGACGCTGCACAATGTTCACTTCGGCATTGTTGTAACCCTTATCCTCGAAATATTGCTTAATTATTTTTTGCGAACGATCTACAATATTGGGAGTAATCTGATTGCCTTTTCTCAAGGGGAGCTTCAGTTCAAGGTCTTCACGCTCTCCTTTTTTCATTCCGTTATATGTGATGTTTGATATACGGGGGCGCTGTTTCAGCTTTATCCCAAGATATATCTTATCGCCCACAATACTGTCTGCCTCTATGCTGACATCGGCAAAAAGACCATGATTCCAATAATTCTTTACTGCTGTGGTGATGGCATCGCCGGGAACATCTATGACATCGCCAACCGACAGACCGGAGATTCCTATTATTACATAAGGTTCGTAGTTGTCCACACCCGACAAATTTATACCGCCTATTGTGTAGGTATGTGGGTTACCGGTATATAGGATTGTGGGTTTAACAACTTTTTGCTGTGCTGCAACCTGCATAACGGCAAGCATCGCAAGCGTTGAAAGAATTGTTTTCAGCAACGAAAAATATCTCATTTTTATATCTTTTATCATTTTGTTATCTGCTCGCCGGTGAGACCGTAACGACGTTGACGTTTCTGATACTCACACACAGCCTTGCATAGCTCCTCATTGTCAAAATCGGGCCAGAGGACCTCGGTAAAATAAAATTCCGAGTAGGCACACTGCCACAGGAGAAAATTACTCAAACGTTGCTCTTTGCCGGTGCGTATGAGCAAATCGGGGTCGGGCATGAACGAAGTGGTCAGCGCCGATGAGATAACCTCATCGTTTATATCATCTACTGCAAGCTCGCCGCTCTTGGCACGCATGGCAATGGAACGCACCGCCTCGGTAATTTCCCATTTTGCAGAGTAGCTGAGAGCAAGCACCAGAGTCATGCGGTCGTTGTTGGCAGTGCGGGCGATACAGGCCTCCAAGCGCTCGCGGACATTTTGTGGCAGCTTGCTCATATCTCCAATGATGCGGAACGATACATTGTTCTTTACAAATATCTCCTCCTCGATTGACTCGAAAAGCAGTGCCATGAGTGCCGCAACCTCGGCTTGCGGACGTTTCCAGTTTTCTGTGGAAAAAGTATAAAGCGTGAGGTACTTTACCCCTATGTTTATTGCATTCTCCACCAACTGACGCACAGTGGCAGCACCTGCCTGATGACCTTGCGAGCGGTCGAGACCACGCAACTGAGCCCAACGACCATTGCCGTCCATTATAATCGCAATGTGCTGTGGCACATTTTCTTTATTAACCTGCTGGGAGTAGTTCATATCTTTATGTTTTGAGTATTATCAATTATTACATCTGCGGTATTTGGGGGATATATCATATGTTACAAATATCGACAGGAACGAATAGCTATCCTTGTTCTTGAAACCGCTGCTCTTTATTCCGTAAGGATCGTTAAGCAAAGGCTTGGTTTTATCTGTAACATCTAAATCGTCGCTTGCCGTGAAACGGGCGGTAAACTCACAGCCCACGTTCCAACGAGGAGCAAATTTATATTTTACACCTACACCCACCGGCAGATTCACGGTAAACACATTCTCAGCCGGTTCCGGAGCATATGTCATACCGAGACCTGCAAAGATATACGGCACTAAGCGGCGGGTTCCCTTGTATGACGCTCCGCTGCCGTATGCAAAGAAGTTGCACTCGAACTGGGCTCCAAGGTCGTATATCGTGCGGCTGAACTCCACATCGCCGCCGGGGAAACGATTCTCGCCATCGGCTGTGTTACCCGATATTTTTGCCATTGAAAAATTTGCCTTTACAGCCATGCGGGGATTAATATTGTAACGCCCGACAAGACCGGTCATAATATTTATATTCTGCAAAAGACCGTTGTAATTTGCGTCGCCATAATAGCTGCAGCCTCCCAACAGCCCTCCAATCTCGAAACGATATTCAAGGTCATCGGCACGGAGCGAGGATATCGAGCACAGCAGAGCCAGCCCCATCATCAACAACTTATTTTGGAAAGTGTTTCTCATAGCACAACCACTCATTAGAAGCCCAAACGGTTTATTTTACCACGCCATGCGGCATCGGGGGTAATTATCCACATATAATTATCGGCAGTAACTGCTGCAGCAAAAGGCGAAGAGGAACCTTTAAGAGACTCGGGTAATTTAAGGTTATAATCGCGGCACTCACGCCAAGCGATGCCATTGTCTTTTGAGATATAGAACGATGCAAAGGAGGGAACCTCTTTATCACCGACAACGGCTGCGCCACCCACCGCAAAAAGAGCATTATCGTAAGAGAGCACCTTCAAACCCTTCAAAGAGGGGCATTTATAATCCGCTGCAGATGGCTCATACTCACACCACTGCCCCTCGGTAGAAAGCTTGCTCCACACGCAAACATCGCCTTCCATAGCCTCATCGGCATAACCCATGAGCATTGTGCGGAAAATCTTATTGTTTGTAGCAAGCGGATACGAAGCACTGCTGCAACCATATAACGGGAAATTCAGCGGCAAAGGCTCTGCCACCGTAAACGACACGCCATCGGTGGTATAAACAATATTCTCGGCTGTTGCCGCCCATAGTTTACCCTCCTGCTCCGAAACTGCAAGCAAAGAGACGATACCATCGCCATCGGCAGCCACCGTCCATGTAACCGCATCGGCAGAAGAATAGAGCACACCACCGGCAGAGAGATAGAAAACTTCATTAAAAAGCTGAACAGAAGAGAGAACTGCGCCCGTAATCTCTATTGGAGAAATAACCCACTCAAGCACATCGCCGGCAGCAGCCACAGCCACACAGGGCTCGCCACTCGCATTCTCGCAGAAGAGATATAACGTTCCCTCTTTTTCAAGAAGATTCATCGGGGTCAATTCGGCAAGAGGCGCATCAACGGCAAAATTCTCCCAAACAAGCAGTTCAGGGTCAACCTGATGCACGTTGATTTTAACGGTGTAATAATTGTCATAAGTGCCATCGGTAGATGTAACACGCACCTTTACAGGAGTGGTAAAGTCCAAAGAATCAACAGAATAGTAATAAACATAATCACCCTCCTCGGCGTCATATCTGTAAGGAACACCGGTGGAAGAGATAGTTGTTACCACTTTTTTAACCTTTGTGCCGTAGGTCAGCGAGTCGATGTTATAAACCTCTTTTGCACGCTGGTCCACCACAAACTTGAACGCGTCGCCGGAAACCAGTTTCTCAACTATGGTATCCTTGCCCTCGGCGGTAAAATCATGGAAAGGAGACAGAATGTTGTCTATTGAGAATGAAGATATCATCGCATAGGGAGTGCCCACCGATACAATTTCATTATCATCGGAAGAACACGCCACGCCCATAAACAACAACGAGAAAAATGCTAAATATGTTGCAATACTCTTTTTCATAGAAATTTGTTATAAACATTCAATCTACAAAATTAGCAACATTTTTTGGTTTACGCGACATTTCGCGCGTTATTTATAATATTTTATAAATTAATAGGCGTTTTTAGGGGTAATTAGCACAATTTCTGTGCCAAAATCGGGAATTTCATCAATATCCACATCGGACGGCAAACGAGGAGCGCGCACACCATCGCCCAAACGGATTGATGGGTTGCGTTCAATTCTGGCGCAATCCCACAGCGAAGCATCTATAAAACTCTGCAAAAGGCGGGAGCCACCCTCCACCAGCAGGCTGTTAATCTTGCGAGAATGCAAGTGAGCGAGTATCTGCGGGAGAACATCGATAGAGAAATCGAGCTCTATTTGTTCAATATTTTTACCAAACTTACCACCAACAACTGAAGCCGTATAAACCACGGTGGGCAAAGAGCCATCAAAAAGGCTTAAAGAGGAAGGTAACAAGCCCTCCCTGTCGATAACCAGACGAAGCGGAGAGCGCCCTGTCCAGCAACGCACGTTGAGCGACGGATTATCGAGCAACGCTGTGCGCGTACCCACCAATATTGCATCGTGCTGCGAGCGCAACTTGTGCACGGCAACCTGCGACAAGGGAGTGGATATTCGCGCAGGCGGCACCGAGGAATCCTCGCGCATCGCATCTATAAAGCCATCGCCGCTTTCAGCCCATTTCAGAGTAACATAAGGGCGTCCCTTCTTATGGTATGTAAAGAAATTTTTATTTAACACATAAGCTTGACGTTGCAAAACACCAACGACAACCTCAACGCCTGCCGCACGCAAACGCGCTATACCGCCGCCATTGACCTGTGAATTTGCATCGGTTACACCCACCACAACGCGCGGTATTCCGCAAGAGATTATCAGATCGGCACAAGGGGGAGTTTTCCCATAATGAGAGCAGGGTTCAAGGCTCACATAGATAGTGGAACGGCAAAGCAGTGCACGGTCATCGGGGGCAACCGACGCAACCGCGTTTACCTCGGCATGGGGCTCACCGGAACGAATATGATAACCCTCGCCGATAACCCTGCCGCCACAGACAATTACCGCGCCAACCATTGGATTGGGCGATGTGCTACCCGCGCCGCAACGTGCAAGCTGCAAGCAACGCCGCATATACAACTTGTCGGCAGATGATATTTGCGTATTCTCTTTCATTCTAAAAGTTCAAGACAAAGGCAAAGATAGCGACAAACAAGCGAAATAATATCAAGCTTGCTTGAATATTTCACTGCGAGTGCAAAATATCTTCGAGATATCTCGAAGATATAACAAACTTGTTAATTATCCCCATGAATCCTTTTGAGAGTTATCAGCACTACCTCGCTGGGCACACAAAAACGGAGTTTGCGACGCGATGTGCCCACACCCGTTGTAGTTATCACAGGCACCCCGTCATCGGTGTAATTGAGCCCGCGCAGAAAGCGCGTGCCATACTTTGTATTTTTCACAGGAGTGTAAAGCCCCAAAAGACTCACCTGCCCGCCATGAGTGTGCCCTGCAAGAACAATATCGCAACTCACACGGGCATCTTGTGCCACATCGGGAGTGTGGGCAAGAAGAATTGTAAAAAACTCCTCATTCGCGCCATTTACAAGTTCTTTTGTGACCGCCGACGGCTTGAATGGATTGTAAAGCCCCACTATCGCAACGCTATCGGCGCCATTAGCCAAACAGACGGTTTCATCTGCAAGGAGATATATACCATTATCCTTCATTGATGCTGCAATATCATTGCGCATACGATAATCGTGATTACCGAGCACGGCAAATTTCCCATAGGCTGTTTTTAGCGATGAAAAGGAGGAAAACAGCTGTTCCGCGCACTCGGGAGTGGGCGCATAATCGCCACCAAGAAGCAAAATTTCGGGTTGCTCCTTGCACAAGCGCGCCACCACCTTATGCAGACGTTTCCGAGTGAACTTGCTGGGGAAATGAAGGTCGGACAGGAATGCAATTGTTACCCCATCAAAGGAGGCGGGCAGCCTACTGCTCTCAACCTCGTATCGCTTCACGCGCCCCACCCCGCTACCCGACAATGTAGCACAAGATGAAATTAGCAGCATTACTGCTGCTAAAAACATAATCCTGCGAAGAGCCTTCATCATAGATTTACTTTTCTATAAGCACTGTGGCATACGCTGTGATACCCTCTTTACGCCCCTCAAAGCCCAATCGTTCTGTTGTTGTCGCCTTTATTGAAAGCATATCGACATCAATGCCAAGCACAGCTGCCATAGTCTCCTGCATGGCAGGGATATGAGGATTGAGTTTAGGAGCCTGAGCCGCCACCGTTGCATCTATATTACCTATTTTATAACCTTTACCGGCAAGCAACTCACCTGTGCGACGCAACAGAATTTTACTGTCTATATTAAGAAATTCGTCTGAAGTATCGGGGAACTGAAAGCCGATATCCCGCAAATTGGCAGCACCCAGCAGCGCGTCGCATATTGCGTGAATAAGCACATCGGCATCGGAATGCCCGTCGAGCCCAAGTTCATAAGGAATCTTCACGCCGCCAATCCACAGGTCGCGACCTGCCACAAAACGGTGAACATCAATGCCAAAACCTACACGAATCATAGTACAATCATTTAACGGTTATCAATAACGACGGAAGAGCTCGCGCAAACCGTCCATATCAAATGAGAGAGAGAAACGGAGTGTCTGGTCGAGAGGATTGCTCTGTGCGGCAGAGATAAGATAAGCACCATCGAGCGAGAAAACGCTCATCTTAAAACCGGCACCCAGCGTATAATATTTTCTGTTACCTTTATACTCGTTCTCATAGTGATAACCCGCACGCAAAGAGAATTGTTGATTGTAGCAATACTCCACACCTATACCACCATAAATCTCCTTCAACTCCTCACCCATTCCGCCGGGAGCATCGTTGAACGACTTGAAGATACCCGAGATTGAAGATATATCATTATAGCCCTCCTCGTCGAGCCATGATGCATATTCCGACTGCAAACCCTGCTCATCGGGAGAATAGCCCTTCTCTTCGAGGAACTGTGCATAAGTGGGACGGGTGGGTACGAGCAGCTTGTTTATATCAACACTGAATGAGATCGTATTATACTCGTCAATAGGATATAGCAAAGAGGCACCCAGACGCAGGTTTGTGGGAATAAATTCGTTGGTAGCACCGCCGTCATATGAAATCTTAGTACCGATATTTGAGATATTCATACCCAAGCCAAGCATACACTCGCGGTCGCCTAATATCACATAATTGTTATAGTACAACGCAATATCCGCAGCAAAAGCCTTGCCAGGTTCCACATCCTCGTCCATAGAGTATTGAAGGTCGGAGTATATTGCACGCAAAGCAATCGCAGCCGAGAGTTTCTCGCTCAACATTCGCGAATAGGCAACATCAAAAGCCATCTCGTATGGTTTGATGGTCATATCATTATCGAGCATGGTAACCTCGCCGAGGGAGAAGTATGTGAGCGAAGCACTCACTGCCGAATAATCACCTATGCGGTAGAAGCCTGCAAGGTTGATGAGGTCTATATCGTTTACCAGCTGGCGCAACCAAGGGGTATATGACATTGCCACACCTGCACGGGCAATATTAAAAGGATATTTTGCAGGGTTCCAGTATTGCGAAAACACATCGGGGTCGGTTGCCACACCCACATCACCCATGGCACCTGCACGGGCATCGGGAGCAATAGAGAGAGATGTTACTCCGGTATATACAGGATTGAACTGTTCTTTTTGAGCATAAGCAGGCAACAGAAGCACTGCAAGCAACAACATCAAATAAATTCTATTTTTTGTCATATTCTATTTTTTACTACTATTATTCCTTAATAAAACTACTTTTTCCCTTATTTATTGTTTATAACTATAAATTTTCCTGTTTTAGTAACCAAACTGCTACCACTCGAAGAGATTGATGCGCGACAGAGATATACACCCGTGGACATTGCTGCACCGCTTGATGCGGTTACATTCCAGTCGTAGGTATAGACGTTACCCGAGCATAAAGCTGTTTCACTGTTTTTCCACACCAGCTGCCCCTGCATATTGAACACCTCCAAAGTAACATCGAGCGTGCTACCCGGGAAATTATGCGAGAGGACAAAGGTTGAAACCTGTCCGAAGCGTGCCGGCGAGGGAGAGAGAGCAAGACTTGCAAGCTGCGGTGCAAGATTGGAAACAACCACAAACGACACCTCTGCCACAGAAGAGTTGTTGAAGAGA
>CAYRFX010000072.1:0-10208 GCA_964423665.1 uncultured Bacteroidaceae bacterium
AGTACGTTGTACTGCTTGTCTGTATGGAATGTTTTCAAGGATCATCGTGCTTTACCGAAAGCGCCTCGCAGCGTTCCTTCCCGAAAGCGAGTGCAAAGGTAATGCAAATTTTTGAACCCGCAAACAAATTGCGCAAATATTTTTCAATATTTTTTCACCTTTTTAACAACTCATTTCATTTTCAAACAGTTACGAAGAAACTTTTTTTTGCAACACGCAGCCCGTTTTCGACTGACGCGCAAAAAGCCTCTGTTTACTGAGCGAAAGGAAGAGCAAATTAAAACAAAATATTTCACAATGCAATAAAAAAAAACAACATTTTTTTCTTTTTCACCTGTTTTTTATTCCAAACTGCTTATTTATAGTAAAAAAGGAACCATACAGCAAGGAGCTTTGCCTTTTTTTGAGTAATTTTGCAAAGTTTTTCACATTAGGCGAAGAGAAAGCCTACCTTATATATATTAATAAATAAGAATACAAAGAAAAAAACAACAAAATGAGAAAGGCTATATACAGGATACTATTTATATTTGCCCTGCTGACTCCATTGATTACAACGGCACAAGAAAACAGCAAAAAAAGAATTTACGGAAAAATAACCGACAAGGCAACAAAAGAGGAGATTCCATATGCTGCGATAAGAATAAGAAAGACATCAAACGGTTGCAGCAGCGATAACAACGGATATTTTTCTTTTTATGCACCCGAACTGCGCGACACACTTATTATTTCAAATTTAGGTTATAAAGATGTCAAAGTTCCCCTTAATTCAAAGACCCGTTTTCCTTTGAATATAAAAATGCAAGCCGAGAACTATGAGCTTGCCGAGATTACCATAAAGCCCAAGAAGGAGAAATATCGCAGGAAAAACAACCCTGCTGTGGCATTGGTGCGCAATGTAATTGCGCGAAGAGACGACAATGCACCCGAAAACAAGCCCTTTTACAGCCGCAACCGTCATGAGAAGCTAAGCATTGCTTTGAATAACTTCAGTTCGGCAAAGGAGAGCCACTTTGGCAAAAAGTTTGCATTCCTCGACCAATATATAGACACCTCGCTGGTTTCGGGCAAGCCCATTCTCTACATCTCGGCAAGAGAGATGATTGGCAGCGACTACCACAGCAACGACCCCAAGCGAAAGAGACAGTACATTAAGGCACGCAAACGCAATGGTATAGACGATTTCGTCTCGGCAGAGTCATTGGAGGCCATATATGAGGAGACCTTCAAGGATATTGATATATTCCAAGACAACGTATCTCTTTTTGGCAATAAGTTCGTGAGCCCTCTGTCAAAATTAGGACCCACATTCTATCGTTATTATATAATGGATACGATAGAGATTGAAGGCGAAAAGTGTTACGACCTCACATTTGCGCCATTTAATGCAGAGTCTTTTGGCTTTACAGGACACTTATACGTCACCACCGATTCTACATATTTCACAAAACTGGTACAGATGAATGTGCCACATGACATAAACATGAACTTCATCGAGTACATGAACATAAAGCAGCACTTCGACCGTTTGCCCGATGGAACACGAATCCTCAACAACGAATCTCTTGTTGCAGAATTCAAGGTAATCGACGCTGTTAATGGTTTCTATGCCCACCGACAGGTAGAATACCGAGACTATTCATTTGAGCGAGACAGCGTAGCAGATGTTGTACTTAACTTCCCCGGCACAGTTATGGAAGATGACCTTTCCAACAGACGGGCACAAGAGTATTGGGTGGAAAACAGAATTGCCGAAATTACCGAGAAGGAGCAGTCGGTTGATAAAATGATGCGCGAGCTGCGTAATAATCCTGTATATTATTGGCTGGAGAAAGGTCTCACATTCCTATTTACCGGCTGGATTCCTATTCGTGAGCATGAACCTCCTGTTTTCTATGGACCTGTAAACACCACAATAAGCCATAACGAATTGGAAGGATACCGCTTGCGCACGGGAGCAATGACATCGGCATACCTTAACCCACATCTATTCGGACAATTCTATGCTGCATACGGAATAGAGGACAAGAAATTTAAATATATGGGCGAGGTGGAGTACTCTTTCAAAAAGAAAAAGGAACACCCTAACGAGTTCCCCATTCATTCGGTGAAGATGCGCTACGAGAACGACATATATCAGTATGGACAGAATTACCTGCACACCAACAAGGACAACATCTTCTTAAGCATAAAACGCAAGAAAGACGACAAGATTGGCTACATGAAGAAAGCAGAATTCACATACACAAGGGAGTTCTACAACCACTTTTCATACAATGTAACGCTACGAAACCGCAAGGATATAGCTTCGCACCTTGTACCTTTTGCACAAACTGCAACCATTGATGGAGAAACGTTTACAAACTATGTAAAGGAACTGACACAAAGCGAGATTGAATTAAAACTGCGCTGGGCACCCAAAGAGAAATTCACACAAACAAAATGGAATCGCTACCGCGTGCAACCCGAGCACCCGGTATTCACCCTCACTCATACAGCAGGAATAAAGGGGGTATTAGGCAGCGACTACAATTACCAACACACAGAATTCAGTTTCGAAAAACGCTTTTGGTTCTCGGCATTCGGATACACCGACTGCATTATTAAAGCAGGAAAGGTGTGGAACGAGGTACCCTTCCCCTTGCTCATCATGCCCAACGCCAACCTTTCATATACCATACAAAAAGAATCGTATGATTTGATGAACGCAATGGAGTTCTTCAACGACGAATATTTCTCATGGGATTTGACCTACTATATGAATGGATTAACATTCAACAGAATTCCGTTAATCAGGAAGCTGAATTGGCGTGAGGTTATCACATGCAGAGGAATGTATGGCAGGCTGAACGAGAAAAACCGCCCCAACCCCGCCAACACAGGTAACCTATACAAATTCCCATACGAAAATGATGAATATCATTACCTTAACGGGAAGCCCTATGTGGAGGTTGCCGTGGGCATTGAGAATATCTTTAGAGTGTTGCGTGTGGATTATGTGCGCCGCATCACATACACCGATCTCCCGGGAATTGACAAAAACGGAATAAGGATACAATTCCACATACAATTCTAAGACGGGGCTATGTCAAAATGCAATATTTGACATAGCCTCTTTAGGTTTGTAAGAATTGACAAAATACAAGGCGCCAGGATTTAGGCGAAAGGAGTGTACAAAGGTACTCGACTGAGCCTTAATATCGATAACAACGAAGTAGTTTGTTAATTATGACACGCCGCCATTCTTCACACGCATCCCCTACTCTATCTCATTCCATGCGGCAGCATTGTACCATTCAAGAGCGGTAAACGTTGTATTGAATTTATTGAAACGCGTATCGGTATTGGGCAAATACATGGAAATTCCACTCCATGTGTCATCAACATAAATAGTTTTGTTATTTACAGCGGTGTACCAGCTGATACTTGCGCAACGATAAGGCAACACCTCATCAAGAGCGGCTTGCCAGCTGGCATAATCAGCGACTGACAGATATTTACGCATCACAGCGTTCATATCAAAGAAATTTGGGAATGAATTGCTTCTCCCAAAATAGCCACCGGGGAGATAGGAAAAGACATCACTGCAATTACTCCCCGAGACACCTGCAAGGGCTTTTTTAACAGCAATGGCAGTAGCATCGGCAAATTGTTGCATGGCATTGCACTTAACAGCCGACAATACAACACCGGTATCTGTACCATCATAGGCAGCCTTATAGGCATCAATTATATTCTGCGGGGTTGCTGTTGCATCGAAAAAGAGAGGAACGAGCACTTCGTAAGGAGCACCATTAGCGGGTATTTCGGCAGGAGAAGCTATTATCCAATCGGCGCAATCGCGCATAGCATAAGCAACCTCGGCGCACTGCATGAAACAGGCATCGAACATTATCTTACCGGGCTTTATTGTTGTTTTCTTCAAGAAATCGGCAAGTTCTTCAATATACATTCTCCCGTAATCGCTATTATCGCCCGGCATCATATCGTAACCGAATGAATATTGCCGAATAGCGTGAGGACCATCATCACGCAACCAACCGGTAGCATGAGACCATAAAACCAAATCCATGCTTTTGGTGGGATAATTCTGTTCAAGCCAATCGAAAAGAACACGCATATCAGCAACATCACACGCCGAAAATTCCCTGCCAAAATTATGTACAGTCTCATAGTCGGGAGCACCATTATTATTAAAATAGCGCAACACCCGTGGACTATTATTATCATCGACAAAGGCAAGAAGATAGCAATCATTGGGTACCTTATCGGCAACACTCAGCACCTCTCGCAAATCCATTTGCGCATAACTGCTGAGGTCATTGTCGGCAACAATATACATTAACAGCATATGACGTGCCTCGTCGCCGGCACTTATAAGAGGGGTTTGCTCCTCATCGGGCAAATGATTCTCATCTGTACACGAAAGCTGGCACAACGATACGAGCAACAAAGCCATTGTTGCCAATCTCAGAAATCTCATTTTAAGGAAGTGTAAAACGGAATTTATCACCTAAATATCTCACAGTGCGATTATCCTTATGCAAAATCTTCTTTTTTACTTTCACCTCAACCTTCTCGAGTTTCTTGCGCGTCTTTGCAAAATATATCACAGAAGTGCGCCCCGGCTTGCCCTCTGTAAAATTCATATAGTCTTTCAGTTCATAGGCGTAGTGATGACGGTCGGGCAAGATGCGCGAATGACTTTGCAGCTTGACTCCCTCAACAGGCTGAATTTCTGTAAAATAAACTATTGAATCGTTGTGGCTGAACGAAACACCAAACAAATAGGCAACATCTTTCTCTTTTTTTGCCGATACAGATAATACTGCGCAAAAAAGAGCAAAGAACAACATTATATAAAATCTCTTCATACTTTTTTATTTGCGGCAAGAGAGGCGTAAAGTGCATAATGCCGACACAACAACTCACTGCCATTGTTAAGAACTGCCACAAAATTAAGAAAAATATCAGCACAAGAGAAGAATATCACCACTTTTAACAAAGAAATTCAAAAAGTTATATGATAATCGCGCAAAGAGAAAGAATTATTGGCTAAAAAATCGACGGGCTGCACCATAAAAGTGCAGCCCGCAAATATAAAATTTCTTTTTATCCCAAATAAGGTTTCAGCGTCTTACTACGCTGATTCTGTTTCAAACGGCGAATCGCTTTTTCCTTAATCTGACGTACACGCTCGCGTGTGAGACCAAACCTGTCACCTATCTCCTCCAATGTCATTTCTTGCATTCCAATACCAAAGAACATTTGGATAATCTCCTTTTCTCTATCGGAAAGAGTTGAAAGTACGCGGTCTATTTCACGCGAAAGAGACTCACTAACCAAGAGGTTGTCTGCCATTGGAGAATCGTCGTTCACAAGAACATCGAGCAAACTGTTGTCCTCACCATCTACGAAGGGAGCATCAACTGAAATATGTCTGCCGGACACCTTCAAAGACTCAACCACCTTGTCAACGGGAATATCCAACTGCTCGGCAAGCTCCTCTGCCGATGGACGACGCTCATTTTCTTGCTCAAATTTAGAGAAGGCCTTGCTGATCTTATTCAACGAACCTACCTGGTTCAACGGCAAGCGCACAATTCTCGATTGCTCTGCAAGAGCTTGCAGAATTGATTGTCTAATCCACCACACAGCATAACTAATAAACTTGAAGCCACGTGTTTCATCAAATTTCTCAGCAGCCTTTATAAGTCCTAAATTCCCCTCGTTGATAAGGTCGGGGAGACTAAGTCCCTGGTTCTGATACTGTTTTGCCACCGAAACAACGAAACGCAAGTTTGCTCTTGTCAGTTTTTCAAGTGCTCTACGATCACCCTTACGGATTTTCTGCGCCAACTCAACCTCTTCTTCTACAGTTATGAGGTCTTCGCGACCAATTTCCTGTAAATACTTGTCGAGAGAAGCACTCTCGCGGTTTGTAATGCTTTTTGTAATCTTTAATTGTCTCATTGTCTTTATTGATACAAATTCAACTTGCAAAGTTAATCTATTTTCTTTTACTATAACAGCGTAACCTTATTAAAAGTTTATAAAAAACAAAAAAAAGTTTTCTATAGTAAAAAAAGAAACCGGCTATCACTGTCACTATAAAGGAAATCGCAAAACGCTTAGTAATAAACAGTGCCGCTGCACATAATATAAACTGAAAAAGTTTTGGAGAAAAGTAAAAAGTACCGTTCAGTCTATATTTTATTACAAACACAACCCATACATTATATATTGCACAAGTTTCATCGTGTTGCATACGATAACCTTTCAGTAAAGCAATAGCCGGTTATAATACTAAAAGGTAATTACACCCATTAGAGTGATAAATATCAGAATTCTGTATTTTTTTATTGTTAATATTTGTTAAATTCAATCATAATTCACTTTTAATTCTCGCATATCACTAATAATCAACGACATACAAAATACTATCTTTCTAACTCTTTTTTCAAATATGGTGCAGTGTGCCCCACTCCTGCGGCAGCTATCTGTTCCGGTGTTCCCACAGCCATTATCATACCCCCATCTCGCCCACCTTCGGGTCCCATATCTATAATATAATCGGCCATTTTTATAACATCAAGATTGTGTTCGATGATTATTACAGTGTTGCCTTTATCCACCAAACGATTTATCACATTCATCAACACGCGAATATCTTCGAAATGTAACCCTGTGGTAGGTTCATCGAGCAGATAAAGAGTTTTGCCAGTATCTCGTTTCGACAACTCTGTTGCAAGCTTGACACGCTGGCTTTCACCACCCGAAAGTGTTGTCGATGGTTGCCCCAGCTTTATATATCCAAGCCCCACATCCTGCAACACCTTTATCTTGTTTAATATTACCGGAACATTCTCAAAAAACTCCACAGCCATATTTATTGTCATATCCAACACATCGGCTATTGATTTTCCCTTGTAACGAACCTCCAATGTCTCACGATTATAACGCTTCCCGTGACAGACCTCACATGGAACCATAACATCGGGCAAGAAATTCATCTCAAGCGTCTTATAGCCGTTGCCGCTGCACGCCTCACAACGCCCGCCCGACACATTGAAAGAAAAGCGACCGGCTTTGTAGCCACGAATTTTCGCTTCGGGCAGCTCGACAAAGAGATTGCGTATATCGGCAAACACACCGGTATATGTAGCCGGATTGGAACGCGGTGTACGCCCAAGCGGCGACTGATCTACATCTACAATCTTGTCTATATTCTCAACACCCTCAATTCTTTCATATGGCAATGGTTCGCGCAAAGCATTATAAAAATGTTTCGCCAAAATTGGTTGCAACGTATTATTTATGAGTGAGGACTTTCCACCACCCGAAACACCGGTAACACAGATGAGTTTTCCCAACGGGAATTCCACATCCACGTTTTTAAGATTATTTCCGCATGCACCATATATTTTTATGCTCTGCCCGTTACCTTCACGCCTTTTGGCGGGGATTTCGATACGTTCCCTTCCGTCCAGAAAACGTGCAGTCATGGTATCGCTCTTCAACATATCGGCAGGTGTGCCCGAAAAGACAACACTACCACCCTTGCGCCCCGCTTGCGGACCAAGATCAATAATATAGTCGGCAGCCAACATTATATCACGATCGTGTTCCACAACAATCACGGTATTACCACTATCTCTCAAAGATTTCAAAGACTTTATGAGACGGTCATTGTCGCGCGAATGCAAACCGATGCTTGGCTCGTCGAGTATATAAAACACATTAACAAGCTGCGAGTCTACTTGTGTCGCGAGCCTTATTCGCTGCCCTTCGCCACCCGACAAAGATGCCGAAGCACGGCTAAGGGAGAGATATCCCAGCCCCACATCGAGCAAGAAACTAATACGGGACTGAATCTCTTTTACAATCTCCGTGGCTATCGCACGCTGTTTCTCGGACAAATGCGAATCTAAATCTTTGAGCCATTCATGCAACTGCGAAATATCCATAGATGCAAGCTCATAGATATTTTTTCCGTTGATCCTGTAATGCAAAGCCTCGCGATTGAGGCGCGCACCACCACATTCGGGGCAAGGCTGCATAACAGAAAACTGTTCTGCCCAACGCAGTTCTTTTGCCGAAGTGCTTGAATCCTTCTGCAACTGTATATATTTCACAAGGCCGTCGTATGTGGCAATGCTATCATAAAACATCTCAGACGAGCTATTTAACTTAAGAGGCACAGGCGAGCCATAAAGAATTTCATCTATAGCCTCCTCGGGCAACTCCTCCACGGGAGTTTTCAACGAAGCTTCGTAGCGTTGCAAAACGGCCTCAATCTGCTGGAAGATTGAGGAACGGCGATATTTACCCAACGGAGCAAGTGCTCCGTCATACACCGAGAGAGAACGATCGGGGACTACCTTATCGACATCGACAAGACTCACTACCCCCAACCCTTTGCATTTGGGGCAAAAACCTTGCGGCGAATTAAATGAGAAATTATGAGGGTCGGGTTCTTTATATGACAACCCGGTGACAGGACACATAAGGTGCTTGCTCAAATGGCGCACCTTGCCCGATGGCATCTCCATTATCATAACCAACCCATCGCCTTGCTGCATTGTTGTTGCAAGGCTCTGCTTAATGCGTGCGGCATCGTTCGCCTCCACCTGCAACTTATCTACAACCACCTCTATATCATGGTTCTTGTATCTTTCAAGCATCATCCCGCGCGACATCTCGCACATTTCACCATCAATGCGCACATTCAGATAGCCCTTTCGCATCATCTGCTCAAAGAGTTCTTTGTAATGCCCTTTACGCCCTTTCACCAAAGGAGCCAGCATATATATTCGTTTGCCCTCATAATCACGCAGGAGCAATTCAAGAATCTGTTCCTCGGTATATTTAACCATCTTTTCACCCGACAAATATGAATAGGCATCGGCAGCACGGGAAAAGAGCAGGCGCATATAATCATAAATCTCGGTTGTGGTTCCCACCGTTGAACGGGGATTCTTATTTGTGGTTTTTTGCTCTATGGATATTACCGGGCTCAAGCCTGTGATTTTATCCACATCGGGCCGTTCCATGCCACCAAGAAAATTTCGAGCATAGGTGGAAAATGTTTCCAGATAGCGCCTCTGCCCCTCAGCAAAGATTGTATCAAACGCCAAGGAGGATTTACCGCTTCCACTAAGACCGGTTATTACAGTAAGTGAATTGTGCGGTATCTCTACATCAATATTTTTAAGGTTATGTACTCTTGCGCCATAAACCTCTATTTTTCCCTTCTCCTCTTCCACTGCCGACACAATTTATTTGGAAACATTCTCGGTATATCCACGCAGCACATTCACATCGCGACGAATCTCGTATGAAACGCCATCGGCACCACGGGCCGTAACAACAACAAAATATACACCGTCCTTAACCGGCTTTCCTTTGTATGTGCCGTCCCAGCCACACTCTTCACAATTTATCTGGTCGATACCCCAAGAATAGAGTTGCTGCCCCCAGCGGTTATATATTGCAGCATTAAACTCCACTATTGATTTTACATTATATACATTGTAATAATCATTAATACCATCGCCATTGGGTGAAAAAGCGTTGGGAACATCTATTTTAGACTCTGCCACAATTATACGGAAAGGTTCAAAATCCAAAGAGCCGAACTCCCACACAATTTCAGGGTTTTCTATGCTTGTATATACGATTTTGGGCTGCACGATAAGCGTACCGCTCTCACGCACCTCATATTCAACATCGGCATCATAACGAGTGAGAAAAGGGAAGACCTCACCCTCGCGAGTAAATTCCCAGCTGCACACAAGTGAGAAACCCTCTTGCTCAGAAGCGTTAGCAAAAAACTCCAGTTTCAAGGGAGCTTCACCCGAATATTCATCACCAAATGAGAGCTCGGTGACTTCACCCTCGGAATCTGTGATTTTTGCAACAGGAGAGGGGGCCTCCACCACCTGTGCCGACACATTCGTGCTCACGGCAAAAAACATCAACAGGAATATCACAATGCAACAAGAACGTAAATTCATATTTATCTTTATAGTTAAATATATATTAAACAACCAAGATGACGCATCAGCCACCATTAAAGCAACAAAATTAATCTTTACTCGTGAAAAATCCATAAAAACAGAGTTAAAAAAACTGCATCAGCAATAATTAACTAACCCGTTGGCGGAGTTAATTTCTAAAAAGATTGTTATGAAAAAAGTTGTACATCC
>CAYRFX010000073.1:0-10146 GCA_964423665.1 uncultured Bacteroidaceae bacterium
AATTTGTCATCCACGCACCTTGGCGTTTGCTGTTGCGCGGGAAAAAGTCGGTATAGAAAATACCTAAATGTTTTCCCTCGTTGTCGAGTACTTGGTAGGCGTTTACTCCTTTATAATATACGGGAATGTCGTTGCGTTTTATGAACTCTACGTTGTATAGTTTTTTTGCGCAATCAAATGCACCGGCAACCACATTGTCGAGCTTAAAATAGGGCTTGATGTCTTCGTCGTTGAGTGAATATTTCTCTTTACGCAGTTTCTCGGTGTAATAGAACCAATCCCAGCCCTCAATTTTGTGCCCTGCAATCTTTTGCAACTCGGCCGATTCTGCTTTTGCTTGCTCTATCGCAGGTGCCCATATGCTCATAAGCAGGTCGAGTGCAGCCTCCGGTGTTTTTGCCATCTTCTCGTCGAGTATAAAATGGGCATAGCTTTCAAAGCCCAGCAGGCGGGCTTTCTCTTGTCGCAGCCTGAATATCTTTGCAATTACCGATTTGTTGTTATTGGCGTTGTCGTTGTCGCCGCGGCCATAGTAGGCTTTATACACCTGCTTGCGCAGTTCGCGATTGTGGGCATACTGCAAAAAGGGTATGCAACTGGGCTTGTCGAGTGTAATCACCCAGCCGTCGATGTTTTCGTCTTTTGCTGCATCGGCAGCAGCATCTATACTGCTTTGTGGCAGGCCGGCGAGCTCTTTTTCATCGGTTATTATGAGCTTGAATCTTTTGTTGTCGTTCAACAGATTTTTACTGAATTCTACACCGGCAAGCCCCAGTTCTGTATCTATCTGCACAAGCCGTGCCTTCTCTTTTTCGTTAAGCAATGCACCGCCACGCACAAAGGCTTGGTAATAGTCCTCGAGTACAATGGCTTGCTCCTCGCTGAGCGAAAGACTCTCACGTGCATCGTATAATGTGCGTATGCGTGCAAACAGTTTGTCGCTCATATAAACAGATGCGTTAAGCTCGGTTTGGAGGGGAAGTATGTAGTTTTCCACTTCGACCATTGCATCGTTGCCATCGCTCTCGTTTAGTGCAGAGAATATCAACGACACCTTCTCGAGCAGTTTGCCACTTTGTTCCAACGCATCAATTGTATTTGCAAATGTGGGAGTTTCACTGTTCTCTATAATATCATTTACTTCGTTTCTCTTTTCGGCAATGCCTTTTTCAAATGCCTCCTTATAATGCTCCACCGAGTATAAATGAAACTCGGGCGCACCAAATGGGGCTTGGCTCGGGCGCAACAGGGGATTTATATTATTCGATTGATTTGTATTCATAAATAGGTGTTTTTACTTAGAAGTTGTTTTTTTACTATCCCTGCAAAATTAGCGAAAATAGTTATAACAACTGCTCATAATAGGTATTTTATTATCGCTTTTTGCCGATGACTTGCCGACATCGATAATTTTAATTACTTTTGCAAATAATATTGCTAAAACAGGCTGCACTCGCTGTAAATAGTTAAAGTAAACTTTACTATTAGCTCGTTTGCACTGTTATTGCAATGATAATATAGCTAAAACAGGCTGCACTCGCCGTAAATAGTTAAAGTAAACTTTACTATTAGCTCGTTTGCACTGTTATTGCAGCCATTAAATTATACTATTATGGATAAGGTATCGGAAAACCCTTTCAAAAACCGAACAGGCGGCGATATGCCGCTAATGGTCATTACTGCACTCTTCGTCACGCTCTATCTGGTGTCGAATATTATGGCGGTGAAAATAATCGGTTTCTTTGGACTTTTTTATTTTGATGCAGGGACAATAACTTTTCCCTTTGCATATATGTTGGGCGATGTGCTCACCGAGATTTGGGGCTACCGCACAGCCCGCAAGGTTATATGGACCACTTTTGTGTGCAATGTTATAATGGTGGTGTGCACACAGGTGGGTGTGTGGCTGCCTTCGCTCGATTATCTCGACGCTACGGCAGCATCGTACAATACCATTTTCACCTATGTGCCGCGCATAGTCATTGGCTCGCTCACCGGCTTCTTGCTTGGCGAGCTCTCGAATGCATGGTTCATGGAGCGTATAAAAGAGAGAACGCGCGGGCGTTTCCTGTGGTTGCGCACCATAGGCAGCTCGGTTGTTGGTTATCTGCTCGATACACTGCCTTTTGTACTCATAGCTTTTCTGGGCGTGCTAAGTACCCGCGACCTCTTGCTGATGATTGCTTTCCAGTATTGCATGAAATTAGGAATTGAGGTACTCTTTGGCACTCCCATGGCTTATGCGGTGATTCTTATGCTCAAACGTAGAATATTGGGAACCCGCTACAATGGATAGATATTCTGTTATACACACAAAGTTGCCGCGCGAATTTGTCTTGTTGCAGGGTACGGGGTGTCGCTGGGGCAGATGCGCCTTCTGCGATTATCACAGCGATACAAGCGATAACCCTTTTGAAGTTAATCGTACGGTGTTGCAACGGGTGACCGGCGTATATGGCGTGCTCGATGTGATAAATTCGGGTTCTGCACTTGAACTGGACGATACCACCATTGAACTTATAAAAGAGGTGGCGTGCAAGAAGAAAATACACACCCTGTGGTTCGAGGCGCATTATATGTATCGCCATCGTCTGGCAGCTTTTGCCGCCCGATTTGCACCTGCAACGGTTAAGTTCCGTTGCGGAATAGAGAGCTTTTCTCCCACGCAGCGCAAGTTATGGAACAAAGGCGTGCCCTCCACGGTTACCGCAGCCGATGTCGCAAAATATTTCAAAGGAGTGTGCCTGCTTTGCTGCACTGCCGACGACAGCCGTGAACGTATCCTTGCCGATATTGAGACTGCGCGGCATTATTTTGAGTACTTCAGTGTAAATCTTTTCTGCAACAATAGTACTGCGGTAAAACGCAACGATGAGCTTGCTGAGTGGTTTATGAAAGAGCTGTATCCGCAAATAAAAGATGACGAGCGCATTGAGGTACTTGTGGAGAATACCGATCTTGGTGTGGGGTAGTGTCGGCCCATTTTTTTATGCAAATGCACTGCAAGAGGGCGGCGATACCTTCTGCTGTGCATTTTATTATGTAATATGGGGATTAAATAAATTTAATTCTTATCTTTGTGAGAATTTTCTTAATGTGGAGCATTATGTAAATTTTTATAGTATAAAATAATTAATAAATATAAATTTTATGGCAACAGTTGATGACAAAAAGATTATTTTCTCAATGGTGGGGTTGAACAAAACCATTCGCCAGAACAACAAACAGGTACTTAAAAATATTTATCTCTCCTTCTTCTATGGTGCAAAGATTGGTATCATAGGTATGAACGGTTCGGGTAAATCTACTCTTATGAAGATTATTGCCGGTCTTGATAACGAGTATCAGGGCGAGGTTGTGTGGTCTCCCGGCTACACCGTTGGTTATCTGCCACAGGAGCCTCACTTGCAAGATGGAAAGACTGTGAAAGAGGTTGTTATGGAGGGTGTGCAGGCCACTGTTGATGCACTTAACGAGTATGAGGAGATTAACAATAAGTTCGGCTTGCCCGAGTATTACGAAGATGAAGAGAAGATGAATGTTCTCTTTGCACGCCAGGCAGAGTTGCAGGATATTATAGATGCAACCGATGCGTGGAACCTCGACAGCAAATTGGAGCGTGCTATGGCTGCCCTCCGTTGCCCTGCCGCCGATGAACTTGTAGATCACCTGTCGGGTGGTGAGCGTCGCCGTGTGGCTCTCTGTCGCTTGCTGTTGCAGAAACCCGATGTGCTCCTGCTCGACGAGCCCACCAACCACCTCGATGCCGAGAGCATTGATTGGCTGGAGCAGCACTTGAACCAGTACGAAGGCACTGTTATTGCTGTTACTCACGACCGTTATTTCCTTGACGATGTTGCAGGCTGGATTCTTGAGCTCGACCGTGGCGAGGGAATTCCTTGGCAGGGTAACTACTCTTCGTGGCTCGACCAAAAGACAAAACGCATGGAGCAGGAGGAGAAGAGCGCAAGCAAACGCCGCAAGACTCTGGAGCGCGAGCTCGAGTGGGTGCGCATGGCGCCCAAAGCTCGCCAAGCAAAGGGAAAGGCTCGTTTGAACTCATACGAGCGCATGCTTAACGAGGACCAGAAGGAGCGCGAGGAAAAATTGGAGATTTTCATTCCCAACGGTCCACGTTTGGGTAACAAGGTTATTGTTGCCGACAAGGTGTCAAAATCCTTCGGTTCAAAAACTCTCTTTACCGACCTCGAATTTATGCTCCCGCCCAACGGTATTGTGGGAGTGATAGGTCCTAACGGCGCGGGTAAAACCACTCTGTTCCGCATGATTATGGGCTTGGAGACTGTCGATAGCGGTACATTTGAGGTGGGCGAGACTGTGAAAATCGCTTATGTGGATCAAACTCACAAAGATATTGTTGCCGATAAATCGGTATATGAAGTTATCAGCCAAGGAAACGAGCTTATGCGCTTGGGCAACAAAGAGGTGAATGTGCGTGCCTATCTGTCGCGCTTCAATTTCACCGGTGCCGACCAGGAGAAGAAGTGTGGCGTGCTCTCGGGTGGTGAGCGTAACCGCCTGCACCTTGCTATGGCGTTGAAGGAGTGTGGCAACGTGCTGTTGCTCGACGAGCCCACCAATGATATCGACGTAAATACACTGCGTGCATTGGAGGAGGGCTTGGAGAACTTTGCCGGCTGTGCCGTGGTAATCAGCCACGACCGTTGGTTCCTCGACCGTATATGTACTCACATTATTGCATTTGAGGGCGATGGTAATGTGTTCTGTTTCGAAGGCTCATACTCCGACTATGAAGAGAATAAGATGCGCCGATTGGGCATCGAGGAGCCCAAGAAAGCCCGCTATCGCAAGTTGATGGAGGATTGATTTGTTTAATGAGGTTGTGCTGCTACGAACAGAGTGGTGCAATCTCATCTGTTTTAATAATAACGAAATGACTATGAAGACAGTGATAGAGCCGTCTGTCATCGACGGCATAATGAAGGACCTTGAGATTACCGATGTGAAGAAAGCCTCCATTCGTCAGGTGGGGGCAGTGGTGCGTGCCGCCGAGGCTGCCACCGGTATCGAATATATACATTTTGAAATGGGCGTGCCGGGGCTCCCTCCCTCGGCTGTGGGTGTGAAAGCCGAGTGCGAGGCTCTGCAACGTGGCGTTGCATCGGTATATCCCATAATAGATGGTATCCCGGCTGTCAAAGAGCAGGCATCGCGCTTTATCAAGGCGTTTACCGATACCGATATTAACCCTGCCGGTTGCATCCCCACAGTGGGCTCCATGCAGGCATCTTTTGCATCGCTTATGCTCGCCTCGCAGCTGTCGCCACAAAAGGAAACCGTGCTCTACATAGACCCCGGTTTCCCCGTGCAGAAGATGCAGGCAAATGTGATAGGTGTGAAGATTGCCTCTTTTGATATTGCCGATTTTCGCGGCGAGAAACTCGAAGAGAAATTAGAGAGCTATTTTTCACAGGGTAACATCTGTGCCGTGCTCTATTCGAGCCCCAACAACCCCACATGGATGTGCTTGAACGAGCAGGAACTTGGGATTATAGGTCGCCTTGCAACAAAATATGATGTAGTGGTTATTGAGGACCTTGCGTATATGACAATGGATTTCCGCAAGGATATGAGCCGCCCGTTTGAGCCGCCTTTTCAGCCGAGCGTGTCGAAATATACCGATAATTATATCATGCTCATGAGTGCCTCCAAGATTTTCAGCTATGCGGGGCAGCGCATCGCAATGGCTTGCATCTCCGATAAGTTGTATGAAAGGCATTACGACAGTCTCAAGGAGCGTTACGGCATTCCCCGTTTCGGCGCCGCTTTTGCCTATGTATTCCTTTATACATTCTCCTCCGGTGTGTCACACTCGGCACAGTATGCCATGGCTGCGATGTTGAAGGCTGCTTGTGATGGTGAATACGATTTTGTGGGTGATATACGCGAGTATGCAACACGCACGGCAAAATTGAAGGAGATTCTTGAACGCAACGGCTTCCATATAGTTTATGACAAGGACGATACCGAGCCTGTGAGCGATGGTTTCTTCTTTACTATCGGTTACAAGGATTTTGATGGTGCCACTTTGCTCAAAGAGTTGCTCTATTATGGCGTGAGCGGTATCGACCTTTTGACCACCGGCGGCACCCGCAAGGGTATCCGTGCCTGCTCGTCAAATATAAAACCGCATCATTATGCAATGCTCGACGAGCGTTTGGCTTTGTTCAACAAAAATCATAGCTAATATTTATTGAATAGACTATGGAAAAAACTGATATTATTTTAACTCTACCTACAAAGGGTTCGGTATTATGTCGCGTGCTGTTGTGTGGGGTGTTCTTGGAGTGATGATTGCCGTAATGTCCAATAATAAACAAAAATAGTATGAAAAGGCTCTTTTTATTATATTTGACACTTGTTGCCATATTAGTGCAAGCACAGGAGGTTTCTCTCATTCCCCAACCTGCGCAGATGACACTGGGCAAAGGTTGTTATATTTTCCCCCGAAAGGTGAAAGCGGTTGTGCCGGCATACGAGGGCGACAGCCTGCAAAAGGTATTCAAGAGTTTTGCACGCGACTTCAAGAAGGCAACAGGTGTTGCCGTTAAAAGCTCTTCCCGCACAGCCGATGCACAGATTATAGTATCTGTGGATTCTTCGCTTGCCCCCGAGGGATACACACTTAAGGTGGAGCAGGTCGGTATTGCTATTTCCGTGTCAAAGCCCGCAGGGCTTTTCTATGCTTTGCAAACGCTGAAACAGCTTATGCCGCGCAATGTGATGGCTGCGGTGCCATGCGAGGAGGCAAAGGAGTGGAGCGTTCCTTGCGTCGATATTAAGGACGAGCCACGTTTCGGCTGGCGTGGGTTTATGCTCGACGAGGGTCGCCACTTTTATGGCAAGGAGGAGATAAAAAAGATTATAGATATGATGGCTGCCTACAAGATGAACCGTTTCCATTGGCATCTTACCGAGGACCAGGGGTGGCGCATAGAGATTAAAAAATATCCCAAACTCACAAAGGTGGGTGCTTGGCGCAATAGCAAAGTATTAGGGTGGGGCGATGTGAAGCCCGACGGTATTCTCTATGGCGGTTATTATACCAAAAAAGATGCAAAAGAGGTGGTGGAGTATGCCCGCGAGCGATTCATCGAAATTGTGCCTGAGGTTGATATTCCGGGACACTCACAGGCTGCCGTTGCAGCATACCCCGAATTCCTTGCCTGCGACCCCGAGAACAATCACGAGGTGTGGTTGTGGCAAGGCGTTTCAAACGATGTGATTAACGTTGCCAATCCGCCGGCGGTGCAGTTTGCCAAAGATGTGATAGACGAGCTCACAGATATTTTCCCATTCGGCTATATTCACCTTGGCGGCGACGAGTGCCCCACAACAAAGTGGGAACGCAGCGCCGATTGTCAAGCACTGCTCAAGGAGATTGGTAGCGATAAGTATCGCGACTTGCAGATTCACTTCTACAAGCAACTTAAGGATTATGTTGCCACCAAGCCTGCCCACAAACAACGTAAACTTATCTTCTGGAACGAGGTGTTGCACGGCAACACCGCACCGCTGGGCGACGATATAACAATTATGGCGTGGATAGGTGCCGACGGTGCAGCAAAAGATGCCGCTATGCGCGGTATGAACACAATCCTCTCGCCGCAGATTCCCTATTACATTAATCGCCGCCAGTCGAAATTAGAGAGCGAGCCCCGCTCGCAGGGGCACGGCGACGAAACGGTGGAGCGTGTATATAACTATAAGCCTATGAACAATATTACCACCGAATTGCAACCGCGCTATCTGGGCGTGCAGGCCAACTTCTGGACAGAGTGGGTGGAGGAGCCTTGGGTTGTTCAATACCTCATGTTCCCCCGCTTGGCAGCAGTTGCCGAGGCGGGATGGACACCGCAGGAGCAACGCAACTACGACTCTTTCTTGCAGCGTTTGCAGGGCGAGGCTCTTTTCTACAACCTCAAAGGAGTGAGTTACGGAAAGCATGTGTTTAAGTGAAACAACTTGCGAAGCGTCATGCAGCGCGTAGCGAGGTATCTCAATAATATTTAATTAGATTATAAACAATTATGAAGAAATTTTTGAAAATCGCAGCAGTGGCAGTAGCCGTTATAGTGCTGTTGCTCTTCTCCTTGCCCCTTCTTTTCACCGATAAGATAGAGGCACTCATAAAAGAAGAAGGAAACAAAATGCTTAATGCACAATTTGATTTCGAGAGCTTGGATATAAGCCTTATACGCAACTTTCCGCTTGCGTCAATTACATTGGAGGATTTCTATCTCAAAGGCAACGGCGTGTTTGAGAATGATACACTCTTCGCTGCAGGTGAGCTCACAGCATCTGTAAACCTAATGTCGCTCTTTGGCGACGAGGGCTTTGATATCCGCGAGATACTCATAGACGATGCCTCGGTTAAAGCCATAGTGCTTGCCGATGGTGCTGTGAACTGGGATATAATGAAAGCCACAGAGGAGGAAGAGAATGTTGTTGCAGAGGATACAACCGCCACCGCTTCTTTCCGCGTGAAATTACAGGAACTTGCAATAAAGGATTTCAATCTTATCTATGACGACAGGCAGGGCAATATGTATGCCGAGGTGAAGGAACTCGATGCAACTTGCGCGGGCGATTTTGGCAGCAGCCACACCATGCTTGAGATTGAGGCAGAGACCGATGCCGTTACATTTGCAATGGAGGGCGTTCCTTTCCTCAGCAAGGCTGTTATTGCTGCCGATATGAAGATTGATGCCGATCTTGAGAACAATAAATTCACATTCAGCGAGAATACCCTGCAACTCAATGCCATAAAGGCAGCCATAGACGGCTGGGTGGCACTTACCGATGCCGGTATGGATATGGATTTGAAACTCAATAGCAACAAGATTGGTTTCAAAGAGATTCTATCGCTCATTCCTGCAATCTATTCAAAAGACTTTGAGGGGCTCAAAACCGATGGCAACGCCACACTCACAGCGTGGGCAAAGGGTAGCTTGCAGGGCGACAGCATAGTGCCCGCATTCGACCTCGCGTTTGATGTGGAGAATGCAATGTTCCAATATCCGTCGCTCCCCGCCGGTGTGAACAATATAAATATTGCAGCACAGGTGAGCAATCCCGGCGGCTCGCCCGATAATACCGTGATAAAGGTAAATCCTTTCAATTTTGTTATGGCAGGCAACCCCTTCAGCGTTATTGCCACTATGCAGACTCCTGTTAGCGACCTCGCCTTTAACGCGGCAGCGAAGGGTAAACTTAATCTTGGCAAGGTGAAGGATATCTACCCCTTGGAGGATATGCAACTGAACGGTATTGTCGATGCCGATATTACTCTCAAAGGCAGAATGTCGCACATAGAAAAAGAGCAATATGAAAAGATTGAGGCTGCCGGCAACATTCGCCTTAACGATATGGTTCTTACTATGGAGGATATGCCCGATGTGGATATAAAAAAATCTCTCCTCACCTTCACACCGCGATATTTGCAGCTGAGCGAAACAACTGTGAAGATTGGCGATAATGATGTTACGCTCGATAGTAAATTTGAGAACTATATGGCATATGCCTTGAAAGACGGCACGCTCAAAGGCACGCTCAACGTGAAGAGCAACCATTTTAATTTGAACGATTTTATGACACCCGCCGACACCGCAGCCGTGGTTGAAGAGACTGTCGCTGCCGATACCGTGGCAACAGGTGTTATCAAGGTGCCCGGCAATATCGACTTCCGCATGCAGGCAGCTTTCAAAGAGGTGCTCTTCGATAATATGACACTGAATAACGTCAATGGCTTGCTTGTGGTTAAAGACTGCAAGGTGGATATGCAAAACCTCTCTCTCGGCACCATGGGAGGCAATGTAGTGATGAACGGATATTACTACACCCCCGCCTCTGCACAGCCACAATTCAATGGAGGCTTCAAACTCAATAATATCAGCTTTGCACAGGCCTATAAGGAACTGAACGTAGTGCGCAGCCTTGCTCCCATCTTCAGCGGGCTCACCGGCGATTTCTCGGGCAATATAAACATTGACACAGAGCTCGACGATACCATGAGCCCCGTGTTATCAACCCTCACCGGCAGTGGCGCACTTTCCACAAAAGATTTGAGCCTTAACAATGTGGGTGTGATTCAAGCAGTGGCAG
>CAYRFX010000074.1:0-9761 GCA_964423665.1 uncultured Bacteroidaceae bacterium
ACTATATTCCAATAATTTCAAAGAACATTCCCCAATTTTAATGGGACAGTAGTGAGAATTTATTAAAAGTAATAATCCTGCTGCAAGTATCTATATGCTGACATCTATTCCTGCATTCAGTGAACTTACAAATGAGAGAAATCAAGGATATGTTGAGGCTTTTATAAAGATTGCCAAATATTATAATTTGCCCTTGTTGGATATATATAATCTACATATTTTTACAGAAGATAATTATACATCTTATTATCTGTCGGATAAAATTCATCCCAACGGCGAAGGGTATCGCGTAATTTCCCCATACATCATTAATCTCTTAAACAAATAATATTTTTTCTTTTCTGAAGCGAAGCTCCCTTTACAAATGAATATAGTATTTTGAATCTGTGCCAAAGAAAGAATATTAGGTCTTTGTTCAATATTTGGCACAGGTTCAAAATTTACCACCAATCTTATGATGGGGTATAATTCACAAAATTCTATTAAACATAATATTTATTATCAACGGATAGGGGTATAAAGCCGGGAGAGGGCGTTTTTTTAATCTTTTGTATTATAAATATGGATTTTTTTAATACATTTGCAAACCCAATTAAAAAATATATAAGGAATAGTTGCAAAGCAGTCTTTATATATTTATTTTTAATAGAAATTTACCAGCAATTAAATTTATGCCTGAATTATCGGAAAGAGCCATACTTATGCCATCGTCGCCAATTAGAAAACTGGCACCTTTTGCCAATGAGGCAAAGGCTCGCGGCGTTAAGGTTTATCATCTAAATATCGGACAGCCCGACCTTGACTCGCCGGCTGTGGCTATTGAAGCTATAAAGAAAATAGATCGCAAGATTCTTGAATACAGCCCAAGCGATGGTTTTCTTTCGTTGCGTGAGAAACTTGTGGGTTATTACGACCAGTATCAGATTAAGTTGAAGGCAGACGATATTATTGTTACAGCCGGCGGTTCCGAAGCTGTGCTTTTTGCGTTTATGTCGTGCCTTAATCCGGGTGACGAGATTATTGTTCCCGAACCTGCATATGCAAACTATATGGCTTTTGCAATATCTGCCGGTGCTGTAATTCGTCCCATACGTTCTACAATTGAAGAATCTTTTGCGTTGCCTCCCATGGAGCGTTTCGAGGAACTTATAAACGAGCGCACACGCGGTATTCTCATATGTAACCCCAACAATCCCACGGGATATCTTTATACCCGTAGCGAGATGAACCGCATCAGAGATCTTGTGAAGAAACACAATCTTTTCCTTTTTTCCGATGAGGTTTATCGCGAATTTATCTATACGGGTTCTCCTTATATATCGGCTTGCCACTTGGAGGGAATTGAAGAAAATGTTGTTCTAATAGACTCTGTTTCAAAGCGTTATTCAGAGTGTGGCTTGCGTATAGGTGCTCTTATTACAAAGAATAAGGAGCTGCGTGCTGCTGTAATGAAATTCTGTCAGGCACGTTTGAGCCCTCCCCTGCTGGGACAGATTGCTGCAGAGGCCTCTCTCGACGCCCCGCGCTCATACGCCATAAATACCTATGAGAAGTACATAGAGCGCAGAAATTGCCTCATTGATGAACTTAATAAATTGCCGGGGGTGTACTCCCCTATTCCTATGGGAGCATTCTATACAGTTGCCCGCCTGCCCATCGATGACAGCGATAAGTTCTGCCAGTGGTGTCTCACTGATTTTGAGTATGAGGGAGAGACCATTATGATGGCACCGGCATCGGGTTTCTATTCCGATGAGGGTTATGGCAAGAATGAGGTGCGTATTGCCTATGCTATTGACAAGGCAGACCTTAAACGAGCTATATTCCTTTTAGGCAGGGCTCTTGAGCGGTATCCCGGGCGCACAGAATGATAAACAATAAAACAGATGGCTAACCATCTGTTTTTATTGTTTTTGAATTAGTCGTACAAGCCGCTCCAGATATTTTCCCATGAACCGGCGTAATAATCATCGCTGTCCCATGCCTCGTCCTCTGTTTCGTCGCTCTTGGGAATAGAGACTTCTGCTCCCATCACATTCCCTGGTGAGTATTCTAAGATATAGGTTAAAGGTGCAGTATATTTTTTCTTCATTGTTTGTCTGTGTTTTTTCAGTTGTTTATTTGTAGTAAATTTTCTTTCCTTTATATATATAGATGCCTTTTACCGGCTTTTCCACAATGCGACCGCTAAGGTCGTAATACTTATCGTCATATTTTTCCGTGTTCACTTTCACATCTTCTATACCGGTTGTTGCGGAATCTTGAAATTGCCCGAACTTGAACACCATTGCTGAGCTTGCTGCCGATGGTTCAATGGTAAGATACCAGCGATAGGCACCAAGGGTTACATTGTTATTACCTGCCTGCTTTAATGCACCGCCGGACATTGCATAGATACCGGTTGCTCCATCTTCGTCGACAATAGTTCCCGATGTGCGTTTTTCATACTGCCCCACCAGTTTGTACACATTACCATTTGCCGATTGCAACTCCATGGTGCTTGTTTGTGCCGCCTCAAGTACGCGTGTAGAAGTTCCGCTGTCGGTTCCTTTTGTCACATCAATATCGCGTCCCACACCCTCGGCACTTGCCGAAAGAGAACGTATCACACAAGGAGTGTTGGCGGGTATTTCGTCTTCGGGGTCGAGAATTTCGGCTGTGAGGTAGAAGAAAGTAATATTCTTTTCCTTATCAATAAATTCTGTTACACCGGTGATTTTGGCAATCTCCAACATATCGGAACGATAGTCGTTATATGTAATATTAAAAGGAACATACAGGGCTTGCCATTTATCGTTCTTGAATATACGTTCGTATGTTACTGCCGATGAATAGTAAATATCTATTATAGTATTAACGCCTTCGGTTGTAGTCTCTCTTCTTATTTCGCCACCAACATCGTGTGCTTCGGTTCTGGTATAATTTTCGCTATCGCTCAATATTATTTTTTCTATGTGTTGCACATAGGTTGTTTGTGGTTGCACATCTTCAATTATCTCCTCAATTTCAGGCATTTCAACAATGCTTCCGGCAAAGTCTTCCCAGCGCTTTGTTTCTTGATATGTACCGGAGCTTCCATAAGGCACCTTAATTACTCCCACAGTCATGTCGTAAAGACCGTGAGAAGAGGCATTTGTGTCCCACCAACCCCAATCGGTATATTTTCCATACACACTCGGCGGGGTTGCCCCCATGCATGTGAGTGACGAGAGATTGGTTCCTGTAAAAGCATATTGATGAATGGCGGTAACTGTGGCCGGAATTATAACCGCAGTAATCTTGCTACAGCCATCGAAAGCGCAAGGTCCTATCGTTGTGGTTCCTTCCAGAATTGTAACAGTTGCTTTGGCACCCGGAACTGCAACCAATTGGAACTCGTTTTTCTGGGGATTGAAAGGATCGTTTTCATCCTTTACCAGCCACTCATACACAACACCGTCGTGGTCGAAATACCTTTCATTATCGTCGCTCACATAGATGTTCGACAGATAGATGCAATCGGCAAATGCTGCTGTTTCGATTTCGGTAATGGAAGCTGGCAACGTTACTGTTGTTACATATGAATACTGGAATGTTCCGGCACCACCCTGTGTTCCATCGGCACGTTTCTCAAGAGTGGTTATCCCATCAGGGACAAAAATATCACCACAATATTCGTTACTGCCATTTGTATCAACGGAACCTCCGTTGCTTAATACTGAATTACCTGAAATAACCAAGTCGCTACCGGTTTTGAAACCGGCATTAATAAGAGAATCTTGATTATATGTGCCTTGTGCAGGCAACTTTAAGGCAAGAAGTATAAACAATAATAGTAAAGATAATTGTTTAGTATTTTTCATAGTTATCTCGTTTAGTAAACTTTTTTATTAAGGGTGCAAAGATATATTAATAGCATGACTTTTACCCCCCCCGAATGTTAAATTTTGTTAATCGCACGAAGTGGCGGGTTTTCTTGAAAAAGTTGAGAAAAAGAGGGTTAGATTTAATATGAAAATCTGGAATAAATATGATAGGTGAATGAGAAGAAGTTAAAAAGATAGAAAAAACAAATAGCGACCTTCATTTTTGTGAAAGTCGCTATTGTAAATTAATTTTGTTTGTAAAAATTACTCCTCAAAACCATTTGGATTGTTTTTCTGCCAGTTCCAGCTGTCGCGGCACATCTCTTCGATGCCAAACTCAGCCTTCCAGCCGAGTTCTGCCTCAGCCTTTGCGGGGTTACAATAGCAGGTTGCAATATCACCCGGGCGACGGGGTTTGATTGAATAAGGAACGGGAACACCGTTAGCCTTCTCAAATGCTTTAACAACGTCCAATACAGAATAGCCGTGTCCTGTACCTACATTGTAGATTGCAATACCTTTCTTTGCAACTATAGCCTTCAAAGCTGCAACGTGTGCACGGGCAAGATCTACGACGTGGATATAGTCGCGCACACCTGTGCCATCGTGTGTATCATAATCGTCGCCGAAGACACCGAGCTCTGCACGTTTTCCAACTGCAGTTTGGGTGATATAAGGCATAAGATTGTTGGGGATACCGTTGGGATTCTCGCCTATGGTACCGCTCTTGTGAGCACCAATGGGGTTAAAGTAGCGGAGAAGAACAATGTTCCACTCGTTGTCTGCCTTTTGAATATCCATAAGAACCTCTTCGAGCATTGATTTTGTCTGTCCGTAGGGGTTGGTGCAATGTCCTTTGGGGCACTCCTCTGTAATAGGAATTATTGCAGGATCGCCATACACGGTAGCGCTGGATGAGAATATCATATTCTTGCAACCATTCTTGCGCATAACATCAACAAGCACAAATGTACCGTTCATGTTGTTCTCATAGTATTCAAGGGGTTTTGCACAACTCTCGCCAACAGCTTTGAGACCGGCAAAGTGGATACAAGCATCAAACTTGTGCTCGTCAAACACTTTCTGCAAGCCCTCGCGGTCGCGAATATCCACCTTGTAGAAAGGAACCTCTTTCCCAATGATTTTTGCTACACGTTTCAAAGAGATGGGAGATGAGTTGTCCAAGTTGTCAACTACTACAGCCTCGTGCCCGGCTTCGGTAAGTTCAATCAAGGTGTGGCTTCCAATAAAGCCTGCACCACCAGTTAGCAGGATTTTCATTTTATATTTATTTTAATATGGTTTAGTTTCCTTTGGTTACAAAGTTAAATATTCTTTTTAATAATACAAATTCTTTATCTTCTTTTTGTGAAAACACGGTTTTTCAGCACTTTCCGCCCTACTCCTCTTTATCTATTTTCAGATGCTTGATGCGAGAGATTATTGCTCCGCGCTTGCGTTGAAAATGCTCGGCAATCTCGTCATACGAGAGCTGCTCTGCCACAAAATCGCGCAACGCTGTATCTTCTGCCTCTTCCCACGGTTTGAAGGCATTGGGGTATTCTGCCTTTGCAGCCTCCTGAGAATATACATTCTCGCCATTCAGGCGTTTATAGGCTTTCAGATAGCGTTTGAGGCGTTTCACGTCTTTATCCGAAAGATACGGCAAGCGGCGTATGTCCATATTGTCGGTGAGGTCGTGCAGTTTTACAGCCGTTGCAAGCGCGTTCTTTTTTACCCGCGCGATGAATTTCTCATACGGCTCATCGGGGTGGCGGGTTATGTGGCGCAGTGCAGCGATGATATGTGCAGGAATTTCTTGGGCGGCAAGCGCCTCGAATGTCCACTCTGTATCCTCCACAACATCGTGCAACACTCCCAGGATTTTCTCTTCATAGGTCTCGCCTGCTGCCATCACACGCAACGCATGTTCTATATATGGTGCACCGGCTTTGTCCACCTGCCCGTTGTGTGCCTCTGTTGCAATCTTTATTGCTTTTTGCAGTAGTTTTTCCATGGCAATATCAGCATAAGGGGAAATTGACCTTTTGACACACATAGCCCAAGCGCAACAGTTCGATACTTGCTCCCAAACTATACATCACATTGAGCACACGCGAATATGCATAAAAGGCTGTGCGGCTTTGCGGTTCGATATTCTCGTGACGTAGCATTGTGAGTGCTTTTTGTGCCAAGCGACGCATCATAGCCTCAATCTCTGTTACTTCTTGCGAGTCGGGTTCTAAATGGAGAATATTGGCAAGAATGTTTTCATCAAGGTCGTCAAAGCCCCGTACCCCGTAAAATTCTTTATATGGGCGGTTAAGGTGTAAATCCCAGTCTTCGTCCCAATCGTGTGCAACACCCATGCCAAGATAACCGGCCCAAGCGATTGAAACTGTAGGATATTCGCTTATCAACGGCACAGCATCTGCCATATATTCGGGGACCAGTTCTGCCCAACGCTTCTCAACATCCTGCGATGAGGGTAAAATGCCGTCTATGGAAATATATGACGAGCACAATTTTGTTAATTCATCTTTGACTTTCTTTTCAAAAGAAGAAAGATATTCCGACAAATCTTTTGATTGTGTACTCATTGTCTAAATTTGCTTATTGTTTGTATTGTTCAATATAACCAATGCTGCGATAACTCCGGGTACCCACCCGCACAATGTGAGAAGGAATACTATGAGAGAAGAACCGCAACCGTAATCTATAACAGCCAAGGGTGGAAATATTACTGCTAAAATGACTCTTAAACACGATATCTTTTTATTTATAATGTTTGTGTAAAGTTAAGAATTATATTGCAAACTGCAAAATATATTACTTTTGTCTTGCGGCGCGGCTGTAATTTACAAGTATCACTCCTGCAAACACGGTTATTGCTGCCACAATCTTTTTCCACCCCAAAGTATCCATGCCGATATATATGCTTATGGCAGTTGCCACTATCGGTTGCATATATGAATACATGCTGACCAACGTGGGGCGCAAGTGCTTCTGCCCTATCGGTATGAGGAAATATGTGATAAATGTTGAGAAAATTATGGCAAATGCTGTTTCTGCGATAAATTTATGCGGCAACGCTGTATAATCGAGCGACAAGAACTCTTTGCCGGTGAACGGCAGAGAAAGCAACGAGGAGAAGAGAAAAATCCACTTCATGAAAGTTACCACAGAGTAACGCATTATAACAGGCTTGAACACCCCCAGATATACCGAAAAACAGAAACCGTTGAGGAACATAAGAAAGACGCCTATCGGTTTTGTTTCAGCAGCACCACCACCCGATGAGACGCTGTTGAAAATAAGGAACATCACGCCAAGGAAACTGAGCAACACACCACCCGCCTTTTTCAATGTTATCGGCTCCTTCAAAACCATTGCTGCAATAAACATAGTGTAAATGGGCGATAATGAAGTCATTATAGAACAATCCATCGGGGTGATGTCGGATATTGCCATTATAAAAGTTATCTGCGTGAGGAAGAAACCTGTTACAGAGGCTGCAAAAATCTTAAAGTAATCCGAAGGGGTTATCTTTTCGCTTGGCATGAAGAGAGAGGTTATCCAAAACAGAAGCCCAGCTCCAAGCGAGCGCAAAGAAAAGAGTGCTATGGGCGATATTATTGTCGCTGCCATTATATCTTTTGTTACAATAATATTGAGCCCGAATATTACATATGCTATAAAACAGGCTGCATGCCCTGTCATTGTCTCTTTCCCGTTTCTCATCATAAAAAACATTGATTGCGGTGCAAAATTAATACTTTTTTTGCTGCTTTGTGGTTTCTTGCTGTGTTTCTTTTTCTCTCGTCGGTGTGTATTAAACTCAAAACCATGATTAAATCATTGAGACATATAAATATATATCCCGATGGGTTTCTAGCCTCCATCGGGATATATTATAGTTTACATTGGATTTTTATTGCAACGGAACAGAATAGAACACGCGCTTGCCGGCAGCATTGATGCCCGATATAAACAGCACAGGTTCTGTTGAACTGTTAGCTTGTTTCACAACCTTCTGCAGGTCGTCAATAGTGCGCATTGCCACGCCGTTCACCTTTTGCAGAACAACGCCTTTCTTCACTCCATGTTTGGCAAAAAGCCCGTTCCCTTCATTGGTCACTTTGAGACCATAGGATATTTTGAAGAACTGCTTTTCTTTTTCATCGAGTGGCTTGAATTCTGCGCCAAGCACATCGAGGTCGATGTTCTTCACCACATTAGTATCTCCTTGAATATTTACAAGCGTTACGTCGAGAGTTTTTTCCTTCTTGCCACGCATAACTTTTATTTTAACTTCTGTGCCGGGAACGGTCTTTGCAAGAGTCTCCTGCAACTCCGCCATGTTCTTTATGGGTTTATCGTTGAAAGCAATGATAACATCTCCCGTCTCGATGCCGGCTTTCTTGGCAGCTCCGTTTTCCACAACCTCAGACACATAGACGCCATCGACTGTGCCAAGCTCCTCTTTCTCGGCAAGCTCACCAGTTACAGTACCTCCTACAATGCCCAGCACGGCACGTTGCACGGTGCCATACTCTTTGAGGTCGCCCACAATTTTTGTCATTATAGATGTGGGGATTGCGAATCCGTATCCTGCATAAGAACCTGTGGGTGAAGAGAGCACGGCATTGATACCCACCAGCTCGCCTTTGGCATTGACAAGCGCACCACCGCTGTTTCCTTGATTTATCGCAGCATCGGTCTGTATGAACGATTCAATACCTCCATTATATACACCCAAGGAACGTGCCTTTGCACTCACAATGCCGGCGGTAACGGTTGATGTGAGGTTGAACGGGTTGCCCACGGCAAGCACCCATTCGCCTATTTTCAGATTATCACTGTCTCCCACTGTGAGAAAAGGCAGTTTGTCATCTGCCTCTATTTTTACCAATGCAAGGTCTGTATTCTCATCGGTACCCACAAGACGGGCAGGGAAAGTGCGATTGTCATTCAGCGTTACGGTTATTTCGTCGGCTCCATCTATGACATGATTGTTTGTAACGATATATCCATCATCGCTTAATATTACTCCGGAACCGAACCCCACGCGTGGCTGTGTCTGCACACGCTGTTCACGCCCCATTCCATCACCAAAGAAGAAGTCGTAAATATCGGGCGCACGGCGAATGACAGCTGTCTTTCCTTTTGCCGTTGATTTAATATGCACCACGGCATGTACCGATTTATCTGCAGCATCGGTGAGGTCTATGCGCTCCATGCCGTCGGGAGAAGTGGCAAAAGCTGCCTTTGTGAGGAATGTCGTGGGAGCAGCATCGGTCGTTGCCACATTTTTGTTTTCTTTTGAAAAGATTTTATATGTGGTGTACCCAGCCACCGCACCGCTTGTTGCAACCACAAGCGTTCCTAAAAACAGAAATTTGAATACTTTTTTCATAACTCTATCTTTGATTTTTGTTAATTATCCAATAAATTTTTAACTGCAAAGCGTGCGCGAATTTTATTGGAAATAAAATGCTGCAACACTCTTGTTGCCACAAATATATTATACAAAATCATTAATAAAAGAATTTTTGCCCATCTTTTGTCTCTATTTAACAGTAAACGGCTTGTTTTAACAATAGTTTAATGTTGCTTGCCGGCTTTTTGCATTTGTTAAACATGTTTTTTATTTGTAGCCCGGTAGCAGGAATTTCAAAAATATATTTCTTTTTTTTATTCAAAAAGAGTACCTTTGCCGCCGGAAAAGAAAAACAGCAGGTCGGTCTGTCGCTGTTGCCGCATGGCAAAAGAGGAAAGTCCGGGCAGCACAGAGCACTCCACTTCCTAACAGAAAGCCGCTTGTGAAGGCGGAGTAACGCAGAAGAAAATAACCGCCCGCGAGGGTAAGGGTGAGAAGGTGGGGTAAGAGCCCACCGGTCGTGCAGCGATGTACGA
>CAYRFX010000075.1:0-9499 GCA_964423665.1 uncultured Bacteroidaceae bacterium
AGAATTGTTTACTCTCGCTATAACCCTGCACGCTTGTGTAGCGGCAGGTGCTGCTCGGGATACTTAAATCCGGAATTATATTGGTAGTTGAGTCTTTAGAGTTATATGGAATATAATATACCATGTAATCGGGGCTTTCAAAATTATATAATCCGAATGATGAACTTCTTGTAAAAGGAGAAACTCTTGTGTGTGGGCTCATTTGTTTAAAATAATTATTCAAATAAGGCAGGTTCATAAATGTATATATACTATTTGCTGTTTTAAGAGAATATCTTCCAAGCGAAATAAAATCCTCATAAAAGATGCTATAGTTCCCTTTGTTTGACATAACTCGTTCATAGGTAGCCACTATATCTTCACCGGTTCCACCTGTTACCGATTTACGTTTCTTGTAGTCGCCCGTAATGATAATCTCCTTAAAATTAAGCATTTTTTCTACGTTTTTATGATGTAGATACTTGTGGTCAATTAAAGGTACAGAGTCCTTGTTATATTCGCCATCTACAACAGCGAGTTGGTACCACATCATATTTGTAACCAAGGAATAACGTTCTTGTATGCTATATAAGACATCTTGTGGTCTTATCGTATAGCGGTATTGATATAAAGCTTCCCTGCGGGGATCTGTTTTCTCGGGTGAATGCAAACGAAGCGAATCTATACTTTGATATTTTTGTACCGAAGATATATCATCGTTAACTACCTTCATTAATTCATCAAGTCGTCTTTCTTCGTATTTATATTCGCCTACATCAATATGTAAAAATGTAACATCGTTTGCATATTCCCATTCCTCGAGGTAATTAAGTCGTAGCTCACTCATAGGAGGGCTGTTATAAATATTTTTTTTCTTTTTCCCGTTAATTTCTATTTCTTGCATCAAATATTCATTATTTCCCAGCGTTTTCAGTAATTCACGTTGTTTGTTATCTTCCATTTGTAAGGAACTGCCCAACGTTTTTTCTCTGTATTGTAGAAGTCTTGTCGTTGGGGAAAAATATCTATCAAGAGAAAATATATAGTTTATTCTATCGCTTTGTTTGAATTTTGTTTCCGGGGAAAGAGCTACGATTTTTCTTCCATGGAAATCGGTCAATGTGATATTTAAGAAACCATTATCATTAGTGCGTATAACACGGCAGTTTGTAATGTTGTTATTATCAACAAAATCCATTCTTATTTTAGCAAATGGCTGTTCTCTAAGGATAATTTCATTAAGGTGCCCAAAATTCCTGTTTTTTGTTCTCAAATAAAACTTTCCCCTCAAAGTAATCCCCTTCTCCGGCTCGGCAAAATCCGACAGCTCGGCAGCCGTCAGCAAGTTCCAATCATACGCCGTCCAGCCATTGGTGAGCATCACAAGGTCGAGGTGCTCTTTCCTGTTTTTGTTACTACGGTCAAAATACTGCCCCGCATCGGGAATATACCCTCTAACCTCGGAGCCCAAGAGCATATAACTATACATATTATATCCCCACGAGGTCTGCACCTTTCCTGCCTGGTCCATCACCGAGACGGTGAACTCTGCATTCTTGTCAATTGGCAGGTTATCCTCCTGTTCAATGCAAAGCGAGACCTTCTCATGTGCCTTAGGAGCAAATTTGTGCAGATTCATATTATCAGCCTTCACCTTCAACTTCACCGTCCTTCTGTCATAAGCCTGCAAGGAATCATGCTCCACAAAGAAAAGACGCTCGGCAAGCGGAACATTACCGCTGAACACAACAGCTCTGCACACACCCTCATAAATATCATTCTTGTGAATAGTAAACCGTGTGTCGCTGTTAAGAATCTTCCTGTAAAATCCCAAGCTGCTGCGATGCAACACTGCAAAACCAAGTTCCGTGCCGGCAGGGTAGTTGTTCCTTATCACAAAGTTCACACTATCCTTGCTCTCGCTCAATGAAACCACCACACCCTGCTTCTCCGCAGCCGGCAGCTTGAAACGATGCTTTTTCCTCTTCCCTTTATCATTTTCAATAAAAACCTCGGCAAGATATTTCACCCCCGCCTGCGGAGTGAATGTAAAGGAGCCCTTTCCCATGTGCACAGGAGAGCTCTTCAATAGCTCTTTTCCATCGGCAAACAGTGTTACGGTCTCATTTACCTCCACACCTCTCACACCAAGAATCTCATACGCCACACGGCTTGTGATACCGCTCACAAGATGTCCGCCCTCGGGGTAAAAGTTAAGTTCGCATTTCTTGTTATCTTCATAGAACCATACCTTATTCTTGTCTCTATAACGTCGCTCTCTCAATAACATGTTGCGAAAAGTCCAGTCTCCGTTATTTACCTTGTCGAAAACCGGGAACACACGGCTGAAGTGAGCGTGTTCCCCGCGGTTAAGCATATAACGCGTGTAAGCCCTCACCTCAAAATATCCCGAATAATACAGAGGGTCTAAATAAAACTCTCCCACACAAGTGCCGGCATCGTCCAACTTGTATTTTTCAGTTTTAATAACATATCCCTCGGGTGCAGTAAGTTCCACATAAAGCACCTTGCTGAACTCTGTGGGGCGGTCATCATTGTTGCTTGTAACCGAAGCTTTGAACCACAAAGTGTCCCCCAGGAAATACGCCGTATTATCGAACTGCATATACACCTGCTCCTGTGGCATTATGCGCCCCACCTGCAACGCACGCATAGCTGCGCTGTCTGTGGGTGTTTGGGAGAAGACTCTGCCAATTGAAAATACGCCTAATATAAACCCAAGTAATATTCTTAGTATCTTCATGCGGAATTGAGGTGTGTATATGATTAAAGAAAAGTTATCTTATATAGTTTGTGTATTAAGCATGTTACTGCGCAACAATGGTGCTTGGGGCTTTCATTGAGGTTTACTGCAAATGTATGATAATGTATTGTAATTTCTAAGTGTTTAGAAATAAAACATAATGCTTGCTACTAAACTTTAACTTTTATTTTTAGTAATTGCAGAATTTCGCTTCTCGTTTAGTTCGTCAAGCCTTTTCTGCATCTTTTATCCGTTACCACCATTGAGGTTTTAATGTTCGTTCTCCCTTGTCATAATATTCTGCAACGGATACTTGTGCACCTTTCTCCTCGCTCCACACAATTGATATAGGCATTCTTCCATATCCCATGATGTAGAAGAATTTGTAGCGAGGCGAAGTGCCTTTGTCTCCTTCAATGGTTCTTACATCAGTTTTGCAATCGTGGAAATCGTCGGAGTATGAACGTTGGAATATTTGATAATCTGTCAATATGCCATCCTCGTTAAAATGGGCTCCACAATATACTGCATAGGAGTATCCTCTCTCTTTGTACCCCTTTAACTTTATAGGGCTTTTTACCCCCTTTTGTTGTTTGCTAAAATCCATGGTATATTCCAGCTGTTCTTCCCATGTGAGGTTGTTTCTTGTATCGTTGCTGTATTGCTCAAAGAATTCTGTTTTTGCATTTGCTCTGTTCTCTTCAATCCATTTGAGATTAAATTTGTCTGTTTGCACGGCAATAGTGTCATAGAACGAGCCGGGGAATGGGAAAAAGTTGTTCAAATTCAGCATAGAGAATGCGTCAAACGAGCTTTGTGTTGCATGCTCTTTTTTTTACTTTGTGATGCCATATAAGTCTTTCCAGATAGGTTACAACATAAATCTTATTATCCTTTCCGTAAAGTACGGCATCTTCTAAGTTCTCTCTAATGGACCGGTATTTTTTCTTATGAACGATATTCCGATAAGAGGTTGTATCGTTTCTTTCAACTGCATTTATCGAAATGCTTGTTGCAAGAATAAAACATATTATGGTTAATAATTTCATAAATTGTGTGATTTTTAAGTGGAATATTGCTTTTTTGTTGGTAAATCCTCAATGCAAAGTTACTTAAATAAAAAAAACAAGCAGAATTTTTTTGCCTGTAAAACCTGTCTTGTGTGTTTTGTAATGCGGTGATTATAAATAATATATACGGTGTGGTGGTAGAAAAATCTGTCCGATGGTCTTGGAGCGTGGTTTTTACCCTCTTTTTCTCGCAGAGATGGTTATGCGGGAGTTTTTTTTCATTCCTTCTTCTCTTGTTGGTTTTTGCCGCTTTTTTCAGTATCTTCGCCATATATTTATAATAATTGCTATGAGTAACAAGCCTCTTATATTGGTTTCTAACGATGATGGTTATCTTGCCAAGGGTATAAACAGCCTTGTGCAGGTATTAAAGGAGTTTGGTGATGTTGTTGTGGTGGCTCCCCACACAGGGCGGTCGGGCAAAGGTTGTGCCATAACAAGCGAGACGCCGATAAAAGTGTGGGAGGTCTCTGCCTCTCCCGGCGTAACGGTGTATGCTTGCACAGGCACTCCGTGCGATTGCATAAAGCTTGCTTGCCATGCAGTTGTGCCGCGCACCCCCTCGCTCATTGTGGCTGGTATAAATCATGGCGATAATTCTGCCGTGAATGCCCATTATTCGGGTACTATGGGTGCTGTGTTGGAGGGTTGCATGAAGGGGATTCCTTCAATTGCATTTTCTCTCTGCTCCCATGATGCCGATGCCGATTTTTCTCCAACATTCCCCTACATACGTCGCATTGTGGGCGAGGTGCTTCAACGCGGGTTCCCGGCAGGCAGTTGCTTGAACGTGAATTTCCCAGACAGCCCCTCCTATGCAGGCGTAAAAGTGTGTCGGCAGGCTTTGGGCAGCTGGGTGAACGAGTGGGAGGGTCACAATCACCCACGAGGCGGGCAGTGGTGGTGGCTCACCGGTGAGTTTGAGAAACAGGATACCGATGAGGCTGCCGACAGAGTTGCACTCGATAATAATTTTGTGGCAATCACCCCCACAAAGATTGATTTTACCGATTATGCCTTGCTTGCAGACATGCAAACGTGGGAGGATTTTTGTAATCCTATTTAATAAACTGTTATATGAAATATTATCTTATAGTAGGTGAGGCCTCGGGCGACCTGCATGCCTCTAATCTGATGAAAGCTCTAAAAGCTGCCGATAACAAGGCGGAGTTCCGTTTCTTTGGAGGCGACCTTATGTCCCAAGTGGGCGGAACCTGTGTGAAGCACTACCGCGACTGCGCTTTCATGGGATTTATTCCGGTGTTGATGAACCTGCGCACGATATTTGCCAATATGGCAATGTGCAAGAAGGATATAAAGGAGTGGCAGCCCGACGCTCTTATTCTGGTAGATTATCCGGGCTTTAATCTTTCCATCGCACAGGATATTCACAAAACAACCTCAATCCCTGTGTATTATTACATCGCCCCTAAAATTTGGGCATCGCGCGAGGGTAGAATAAAGAATATAAAACGTGATGTAGATGCTCTTTTCTCTATTCTTCCTTTTGAGGTGGAGTATTTCAAGAAGCACAATTACGAAATAAATTATATTGGGAACCCTTGCGTTGATGCGGTCGATGCCTTTCTGCGCTCCAATAAACGTGACGATGCCTGGTTCAGGGCAGCCAATAATTTGGGTGAAAAGCCCATTGTGGCACTGTTGGCAGGCAGCCGCAAGCATGAGATAAAAGACAATCTGCCACAGATGTTGCAGGCAATGGAAAAATATCCTCAGTATCAGCCGGTTATTGCCGGTGCTCCCGGTATCGACAAAGAGTTGTATGCGCCTTATCTGCAAGCTGGTGCAGCCATCATCTTCGGCGGCACTTATCGTTTGTTGCAACACTCCCATGCTGCAATAGTAACATCGGGCACGGCAACACTTGAAACCGCGCTTTTCCGTGTTCCTCAGGTGGTTTGTTACAGCACGCCCGTTCCGTGGCTCATATCAAAACTGAAACCTCTCTTTCTAAAGGTAAAATATATCTCGCTGGTAAACCTCATTGCCGGCAATGAGGTGGTGCGCGAGCTTGTTGCCGCCGATATGACAGTGAAGAATATCACAGACGAAATAGGCAAGCTTCTGCCCGATGATTCGCCCGCGCGGCAAGCCATGCTCGACGGGTATAGCCGCATGATAGATATTCTTGGCGAGCCCGGAGCATCGGAGCACGCAGCCGAGAAGATGGTGCAGTTATTAATAAACGAGAAAAGATGAGCCACGGCTCATCTTTTCTCGTTTATTAATATTTAAGTTCTTTTATAATACCCCGACGATGCTCAAATAAATCATTACGCAGGGTGCCGCAAGCAAGGTGCTGTCGAAGCGGTCGAGCATGCCACCATGCCCGGGCAGAATATTTCCGGAATCTTTAATTCCCATCTCGCGTTTCATGCAAGATTCTATCAGGTCGCCATAAGTGCCGGCAACAGCCACCACAGCAGCCATTCCCATCCATTGCCACATATTCATCTGGTTAAAGAAGAGCGACATTACATAACCGGCAATCATAGCCACCGCAAAACCACCGATAGTGCCCTCCCAAGTCTTTTTAGGCGACACTCGCTCCCACATCTTGTGGCGTCCTATGGAGCAGCCTACAAAGAATGCACCGGTGTCGTTGCACCAGATGAAAACAAAGATGGCAAGGGGGAGTGCGTAGTTGTATGTGCTGCCTGTTGCCCCCACCGTAGATATAATATTAAGCAGAGCGAATGGCAGTGCTGCATACAGTTGGGAAAGCGCAAAATAGGCATAATCGTCGAGTGAGCTGCCCTCGGTGCTGAACAGTCTGCGAATAAAAGTATATACTAAAAGTAACGCATAGGGCGCAAACAGCAGGGTGTTATCGGTTATCCCCAAATGTGTCTTTGCATAGAATGCAAAAAAGAGATATCCGCCCCCTATTACTGCAATAAGGGTGCTGAATGTGGTTTTCTTGTAACTGTGTACAAGGTTGCAGAACTCATTCACGGCAAGCATTGTAACTATTGTGAACAGAGCACCAAACGAGGTGTGCCCGTAAAGAATTGCACCCAGCAGGGTGATGCCGAAAGCGGCTCCTGTGAGTATGCGTACAAGTAGTTTATTCATTGTCTTTGGTATTAGTGGTTTCTTCTCTTGTGTCGCTCGCAGCATCTGCGACAGGTGCTGTTTCCACCTCTGCTACCTCGGCAGTTTTGTCGCTGCTGTTCTGCTCTATAATTTCTTCGCTGCGCGAAGCCCATGGACGTTTGCCGAAAATCTTTTCAACATCCTCGGCAAATATCACCTCGCGCTCCATAAGCACCTTTGCCAGCTCGGCGTGCCCCTCTTTGTGCTCGGTGAGCATTCTCTTTGCACGCTCATATTGGCTGTTTATCATGGCATGTACCTCGTTGTCAATGAGCTCTGCCGTCTTTTCGCTGTATGGGCGGTTGAATGAATATTGTTCGTTATTATAGTAGCATAGGTTAGACAACTTGTCGCTCATGCCGGCATATGCAATCATGCCGTATGCTTGCTTTGTTACACGTTCAAGGTCGTTCATTGCGCCGGTGGAAATGTGCCCGGTAAATAGCTCCTCGGCAGCTCTGCCGCCAAGAACGGCACACATCTCGTCAAGCATCTGCTCTTTTGTGGTTATCTGTCTCTCCTCGGGCATGTACCACGCCGCGCCTAATGCTCTTCCGCGTGGCACTATTGTTACCTTGATAAGAGGGTTGGCGTGCTCAAGGAACCACGATAGGGTAGCGTGCCCTGCTTCGTGTATCGCAATAGTGCGCTTTTCCTGCTCTGTCATCACCTTTGTTTTCTTTTCCAAGCCACCGATGATGCGGTCCACAGCATCAAGAAAATCCTGTTTGTCCACTGCACGCTTATTATTGCGTGCAGCAATGAGAGCAGCCTCGTTGCAAACATTGGCAATGTCGGCACCAGAGAAACCGGGTGTTTGGCGTGCAAGAGTGTCCATATCAACAGAGGGGTCGAGCTTCAACGGGCGCAAGTGAACGCCAAAGATGGCTTTGCGCTCATTGAGGTCGGGTAAATCTACATGAATCTGCCTGTCAAAGCGTCCGGCACGCAACAGAGCCTTGTCGAGAATATCGGCACGGTTTGTGGCTGCCATCACAATTATTCCGCTGTTTGTGCCAAAGCCGTCCATCTCTGTGAGTAATTGGTTGAGAGTGTTCTCCCGTTCGTCGTTGCCACCCATTGAGGGGTTCTTGCCGCGAGCACGTCCCACGGCATCAATCTCGTCAATGAAAATTATGCAGGGAGCCTTCTCCTTTGCTTGGCGGAAAAGGTCGCGCACACGGGAAGCTCCCACGCCCACAAACATCTCCACAAAGTCCGAGCCCGAAAGTGAAAAGAAGGGTACGTTGGCTTCACCTGCCACAGCTTTTGCCAGCAGTGTCTTTCCGGTTCCCGGGGGGCCTACAAGGAGTGCTCCTTTGGGAATCTTACCACCAAGTTCGGTGTAGCGGCCGGGGTTCTTCAGAAAATCAACAATCTCCTTAACCTCTTGCTTGGCACCCTCTTGCCCTGCCACGTCTTTGAATGTGATGCGGTTGTTATCGTTTTTTTCAAACAGCTTGGCTTGTGATTTTCCTACGTTGAATACTCCGCCTTGTGCTCCACCGCCGCCCATTCGGCGCATAAGGAATATCCACACTCCCACAAAAACAATTATTGGTAGCACATTCCATAGGATGCTGCCCCAGTAGTCGGGCTTTGTCTCATACTTTAGCGTGCCTTTGTAGTTGCCGGTAAGTTCCTGTTCTTCAATGAATTTTTCAAAATTATCTTTTGAACCTATCTGCAAGAATACCATAGGCTCTTGGCCTGTCTTGTCCACCTTTCCGGGGAATATGTATTTAGCCGAGTCGGGGTATATCTTGGCTTCAACATCGTTGTTGTCATAAACTGTAATGTCCGAGATGTATCCCTTCTCAACATAGGATTTAAGTTCGGAGTATATCACCTCTTTCTTCATTGAGGTATTTTCACCATCATATAGGTAGAAGAAAATGAGCACGGCTCCGGCAATAATGTAGAACCATGTGAAGTTGAATTGTGGTTTTTGTATCTTTCTTTCGCTCATAAATTAGTCTAAATCGGGGATATTTGTAATTTTTGCATCGGCCCACAAATGTTCTATGTCGTAGAAAGTACGTACATCGGGCAAGAAAACGTGTACCAATACATCGCCATAGTCCATTGCCACCCATTGTGCATTGCGCAAGCCGTCTATTGCGTATGGCTTGCGTTTGCAATCAACTCTCACCATATCTTCAACCGAATCGGTTATTGCGCTCACTTGGGCGGGGGAATTTCCTTGACATATAACAAAATAGTCGCATATGCTGTTTCCAAGTTGTTCCATATCTACTATGGTTATTCCTTTTCCTTTCTTTTCCTGTATGCCTTCAACAATCTTGTCGATAAGTGCTTTTGTTGTTTTATCTTCTTTCTGCATTGTAAAATTATTCTTTGTCTATTATATAAATATGTAGAACAAATATTGTGCCAATATGATTTTTACAACATCTCTGCCAAATTGTCATATTTGTTCTTCTTTAATTTGTTGCCGTAAACCGACATTTACCGCAAAGATAGGCACAAACGAGCGAGAAATATCAAGCTTGCTTGAATATTTTTCACAGCGAGTGCAGAAAATCTTCGAGATTTATCTCAAAGATAC
>CAYRFX010000076.1:0-9450 GCA_964423665.1 uncultured Bacteroidaceae bacterium
ATGCGGCGGCGTTCGAAGCGTGCATGGCATCGTTCCGGGAGATCTATATGCAGACGGAGGACGACGAGGACCTTGCGTACATGAACAAACGCAGGCATAGCATACCACAATTTACCTGTAATGTCGCTGGTGATTGTGTACCAGTGGAAGTTGCAGTCGCCGCTCACGATTGTGGGAGTTGTTACAGAGTATTTACCCTCAACGTTATAAAGAGCCTCGCGCAAGTCCTGAATGTAGTGGTGATACTCATCGGTGTTCTCCATATCAACGCTTGAATAAACGTTGTATAGGTCGCTCACATAGTCGCGCAACATTACATCGTTTGCTTTGATGTTTTCGTTCAATACAGCCTCGCCGCCCTGCTCGAATGCGCTCATGTCGCACACCTCGGTGAGGATGAGTTTTGCCTCTGCCATGAGCTTCTCAATCTCCTCGCTCTCAAATGCAGCAGAGTTGTCTGCGAGCATCTTCACTCTCCACTGACCAATGTTCTCGTTGGGGCTGATACCATAACCTTTGGGCGGGGTGTCGCCGGAGAAACCTAATGCAATGGCACTGTTGCTCGATTTTGTGAAATATGTGTAAGTATCGTTGGTATAATCGACAACAAACTTAACAGCCTCGGCAGGATTTGTTGTTGCGGCGTATGCATTATATCCAAGCTCCAAATAAGAAATGTACTTGCCATCTACATTCTTCATGTAGAACTCGCCGGGTGTGCCACTGTATTCCAGTGTCCACTGCTTTCTGCTGTCATCGGCATATTTGCCATCGGTAGTATTGCTATTTGAACCGACAAGCGCAGAACCATCCAATGTAAGGTAATAAGATGTTTTTGTTCTGTTGTACATATAATATGTAGCACCCTCTTTCATTGTAAGGCGAGAGGTCTCGCTGTTCACAACAGACTGATACTCCTCGTCGAGCAATGTGCTCCACTCTGCGTATGAACGCACGCTTGTATTTTGGTTGTCAAAAGCTGTCTTTGCTTCGTTGTAAATAGCCTCGAGTGCTGCAACAGCCTCGGGGAAATATTTACCAACAGCAACAGGATTACCATTGTCGTCAAAGTCAGAAGAGCTACTCATCTTTCTGTTGAGAAGAACCTTCACCTTTGTAAGAGATGTCTCAAGAGCGTTCAGCTGCATCTCCTCGGGGCCTTCTGCTGCACTTGGGATAATGTAGTCTGTTCCATCTGCCTGTGCTGCCACAACTCTGAGGTTGGCACTTGATGCTGCCATAGGAATTGTCATGCTTGTCCAGTTGTCGCTGTTCATAGACTCAACACCGTTGCTGAATGTGAGCAACTCATTGGTATCGGCATTGTAGAGTTTGAAACCAAGCGCGCCGCTTGCAGTCTCATCACCAATGATAAGAATCTTGCCATTGGTGTTGGTGTAGTAGTAGCCCTGAGCCTTCACGCTTTCGTCGATGTAGTCTTGCCACTGACCCACTTTGCCAACATCACCTACGCGCTCGCCTTCCCACTCGGCATAGCTCTGGCGCATACCATTGCCGTCGAGTCTCTCATAGGGGCGTATGCGGTCTTCAAGGAAGATGAGGTGGCCGCCCTTCTTCTCATACTGCTGCATGCGCGCTTTGCTTGCAGCTGCATCAGCCTCGTTGAGGTAAACCCAGTGGTGTCCGTAGTCGCCCACATAACCGTTCTTGAAAGGAATGAAGAACCCCCAAGCCTCGAAGAACTCGCTCAAGTCCATCTGTAGAATCTCGCAACAAGCCTCGGCAAATTTAAGCTGGTCGTTTACGGCATTTACGGAATTTTTGTAATATCCATTCTCGTCCATTACGTCCGATGAGTAAACACCCCAGCCGATAAGGCGGTCATAACGCAGTTTCTCGTGAAGCTGTTGGTAGAAGTCGGGGCATTTGCCTGCAGCGTGTGCATAGAGGAAGAGTTGGAAATACATACGTGTCATGCTGAAGAGTTGTGAACCATATGTGCTCTCACCGCGCAATACATAAGGAATCTTCTTCTCATAAGAATCGATGCAGGTGCTCATGTTCTGTCCGCGGCTGGTGTGTGTGCCCTGGTAATATGTTACCATATTGGCAAATGCGTTGTTCGATACCTCAGAAGTACCTACAATTTCAATAACATACTGGTTGTTGTGTCCAATCTCGTGGTTGGGACCCCATGTGCTTCCTGCGTCGGCAATAAGCACGTCGTAATTACAAATTGTGCTAAGTGTGTAGTTGTTGTAGTGAGTGCGCCAGTTGCCGGCATCCATGAAACCGGTGTCGTCGCTCATTGCAAGCTGCAAGTTGTTGAACCAAGGGTAGTACTTGTCCAGTTTCATCAGGCTCTGCTGTGTCTCGTTCCAGAAATCCCACAAGCCGATGAGTTCCTCGATATTATCGTCGCAGGCATCGCTGCTTATGAACTCTGCTTTGCGGAAGTCGAGGAGGGTATATTTGCCTTTTGCCTGAATGGCAGCCTCGTTCCCAAACATATACTGCTGCATATATTTCCAAGTCTCGTTGGTGTGGCCACGCTCTTTGCTCCAGAAACCGTTTACATCACCTTTTTCTATGTGAATCTTCACCGCGGGATAATCCTCGAGTTTCTTTCCCTCCATATCGGTCTCGCAAATGTAGCTGATGTAGAGGAAACCACCGGTGATGGCACAGGGAACAATGTTCAAACCCTCGTGCAGAGTGGTGGTTGTTCCAAAATAGTATGTGCCCTGGCACTCGTCAATCTCAATTCTTGTGCCCTCGGGAATTTGATCTACAAATACATATACATAGTCTCTGTTGCTGGTAGAGCATATACCGGTGGGGTTGTCAAGAGGGCTGTAAAGGCGTGTGTAGAGAATGTTTACCCATACCTCGGGGTCGCTGTAAGGCTTGTAGTCATAGATACGGAAATCCTTCTCCATCTTCTCGGTGTTCCACGAATCGTTCTTCACCTTCAATGCAATCTCTTGCAAGTCGGTGGGAAGCTCGCTCATGGCAGCAAGCAACTCGTCGTCGCTCATTGCTGCATATTCAGCTTTCAGCACGGTGCAGGCCTTGTCCTCGAAGAGGGGTTCAAATGCTGCTGCATATGTGTTTTCGTTGCTTATGGCTGTATTAAACTCTTCATAAGTTGCGCGAGCTGCGGCTATATCCTCGGCGGTGATGCTCACCTCCTGGAATGTCCAGTTTGTGCCCTCGGCACTTGCGTTCCAGGGCACGCAGGTACCACTGCTTGCACAGTGCATTGCCCAGTTGCCGTTTTTTGCCTGCGAAATAGTGTAGCAACCGCTGAAATATTGGCTGTTGTCGTTGATGTAGAGTGCGTAACCGGCATCTTTCACAGTGTAGAATGGGTAGTTTGTCGCGTTCTCAAAATGCAGGTTACGACCGGTGTAAACATTCTGAATGGTGTACAAACCCTCAGTCGCAGTCTCTGTGATAATCCACATCTGTTGCCAGTCGGTGTTTGTGCCGATAGCCTCGCAGTTTACGGTATTGTTCACTGCGCTTTCGGCGGCTACCGTGCCGTACAGCTTGTTTACCATACGGTACACTTTGCCCGACTCTACTTGTGCCGTTGTTGCAACGGCAGCAAACATAACAAGCAATGTTGTTAGTAAAGTTCTGATTTTCATATTGGTTAAAATTAGGTTAAAGTCGATATGGGTTTGTCAAATATTTATATTATATAAATAAGGTGTATTTTTGCATATTTTGTTGCGCAATATACATCGTGGCAAATATAGTAAAATATTTTTAAGTAGCTTTTCTTTTTCCTTATTTATTTTAATTTTAACCTATATTAAGGTACGGGGTGGGTGTTTATTTCACTCCCTCCGCGCTCACTTATGCTCGCGCTCGTCCCTCTCTGCGGAGGGACAGTAAAAAAATAAAACTCCTCCTATTTATTTCAAAAAAGAGGAGCGCTGTTTTTTTTGTTTTTCTTCTTCTGTCTAAAAAGTGCTCCCATAATTTAGGGGAGCTGTCACGAAGTGACTGAGGGGTATAGTCTGTTTTTGCGTTTTTATCTCCTCACCCCTGCGTAACCTCCACGATGTTCCGGTACTCCTTTGGGAATATAAATGTTCCGTCGTCGCAAACTGCGCTACGATTTCGCGCCGTCCTCTTTATTTCAAAAAAGAGGAGCACTGTTTTTTTTTGTTTTTTTCTGTTCTTCTGTCTAAAACACTCCCTCCGCGCTCGCTTTGCTCGCGCTCGTCCCTCTCTGCGGAGGGATAGTGATAAAAATTAAAACTTTCTGCCGGCAAGTGTTTTTTGAAACTTTTTTTGTAAATATTTGCGCTTTTTCTGTAAAAATTTTGGTAGTTTGAATAAATCTCCTCATATTTGCGTGATTAAACGTGTAAGGTGCAAAGAGTGTGTTTTTGAACGATTTGTGTAATGTTTTGATTGTCAAAATATTGCGCATTGTTCGGGCGTGCAAAATGCAAATTCATGCTTAATCGCCACTCAGCAAAGAGCGGTTTTTTGAGAGAATATTATTAACCTTTTATTTTATTAACTAAATTCTACGTTATGAGAAAAAATCTATTTCTAACTCTTGCGTTGATCGTTGCTTCTTTTGCAACCGTTAATGCACAGTGGTCACGCGTGCTCTCTTCAGTAGATGGTCTTCCCGGTGTTACCGATAGGGCTATTAACTGTGTTGTAGCCGAGACTGGTCTCATTACACCCGATGCTCCCATCACGGGCTTGCGTTTCACAGTGATTGAGACATACAATATGGAGGTTCCCGACGGCCACCCCTGTACAGCAATTGCTGAGTTCGTAATCCGCGATGCCGATGGCAATGCCATCAACTACACAGCAAGCGGTAACTCTTACATCACAGAGTCAACAGGCTGGCCTGCATTGAACGACGGTTTGTACAATGGCTACTTGCACACAAACTGGTCTGCAGGCAACCCCACCGGTGCATACCACTACATCGAGTTCGCTTTCGATGAGCCCGTTTCAGCTTTCTCTCTTTGGTGGGCTAACCGCCAGGGTAACTCCAAGAACGCTCCTACACTCGTAGTTCTCACTGAAAAGGGTGTTGATGGCGAGGCTGTTGAGATTCCCGAGATGCCCGCATCTGCTTACACACTCGGTTCACAGATTTCTTCTTTGGAACAGTTGTTGGCTGCCGAGTATGTATCACTTGAGGCAAAAACTTTCAAGGGCGATTGGAGCAGTGATGTAACCGGCTGGTTGGGTAGCCGTTTCTACACAGCCCCCGATGCATTTGTTTTCAGTGATTCTACCCAGAACTACAATGGCGGTATGGCAATGCAGATTGTTCCCACCGGTGATGGCGATGATACTTATTATCTTTTCTGGCCCGAGACAGGTCGTTATTTCGGTAACAACAACCTTACCAGTGCTCTTAATCAGAATGCCAATTGTCATTTCGTAATTAACGGTGCAGGTGCTACTAAAACAGCTCAGGCTGCAAAACTTACCATCACCGATAATGGCGATGGCACATTTGGAATGTCATTTACAACACCCGACGGCGACCTTGCATACCTTGCAGCTCCTCCCACCAACGGTCACGGTATATTCAGTGTTAATGAACTTTTCAAATCACAGAACGAGAATGAGGATTATGCTGCAGGTTATGGTTATCCTTGCTGCTTTAATTTCAAGTTCTATTCTGCTGAGTATGAGAAAGCTTCTCACATGATTATTAACGCACTTCGCGAGCCTGTAGCTACAACAAAATATTTGTCTGACCTCTATGGCGGTGCACAGGCTTCTGAGGAGTATTGCGTTGATACAGAGTACTACACTTACACTACACATGCCGAAATGATGGAGAATGTGGCTGCTGCCGAGGCTATTATTGCCGGCGGTACTACAACTGCTGCCGAGGCTGCTGCCCTTACAGCTGCTTTGCAGGCAAACCAGATTTGGTATCTCTACTCCGTAGCTAACCAAAAGGCTGACGATGCTTATTACGTATGGGAAAGCTTGAAGAGTGAAGGTCTGTTCTGCACAGCAGAGAATCCCATCAATGGTTGCTACACACAAGAATCTTGGGACAACACCGTTAATGCGGTTCTTGATCGCTGGCTTAACGGCGGTATTATCGCAAACGTAGAAAACGAAGGTCCTCAATATTCATATTTCGACGAATTTATTTCTGAGTTTGCAGCTCTTGAAACAGCATTGCAGGCTTTCTATGCAAACCGGATTACATTCGTAACACTTCCCGTGTTCTACGACAACGATGATGGTCTCCCCGGTACTGTAAGCAGCATCGATACTCGTACATGGACATCTCCCGGTATCCGTTTCCAGGAGCCTATCGAAAAATTCCGTATCACATACGTTCGTTCTGAGAACTTCAACGGTGGTGTTGTAGGTTCACAGGATAGAGCTATCGTTCTTGGCGAGCTCATCATCATGGATGCCGATGGCAACCGCGTAACAATGACAGGCGATATGGTTCAGACCAACGCTATCGAGCCTTCTGAGGGTTCACTCGCAGGTTTGTTCGATGGTACATTCGATGCCAACGGTAACCTCACTGCTGTGGGTGATTTCTATCACTCTCCTTGGAGCGCCGCTAACGGCTGGGATAGCAATGAGTATATCTACTTCGATATCACATTGCCCGAGCCCATGGACGGCATCAGCTTCACATTCCACTCACGCGTAAGTAACAAGTCATTTAACCCCGCAGACATCTGTGTAGGTGAGTATGGTGTTGAGTACGATCCCATTGCTGCTTCTGATAATACATACAATGCAACTATCGGAAAACAGATAACTTCTGCCGACGAGATTACCGATTGGGGTGTTTACGCTATCCAAGGTTTGATTAACACCAACCCCAATACCGATGTAGTTGCAACAACAGCTCAGCCTTATTGGTATGCAGGTGAGCTGCCCTATCATACATCTGTTGTTCGTGAGCAGTGTGCATACTTCTTCACAAAGAACGCCGATGGTTCATTCAAGATCATGAGCCTTAGCGAGGCTAAATATTGGACTGCAGGCGGTGGCTTGTCGGCATACTCAACCGAGGCAGGCAACGTTAAGATTGCTGCATCTGAAAATGCCGACTTTGCAGGTCAGAACACTCTCGTTCTCTACACAGAGGTTGAGAATCCCGAGCCCACAACAGCTTCTTTTGAATACACAGACGAGGAGTCGGGTACAGAGATTATCGTTGATGAGGTTGAGGTAACATGTCCCTACAATGTTCTTATGGATTGGGGTCCCGGTTATGGTCTCGCAGCTCGCGTATGTATCGACTATCAGCCCGGTGTAACTCCTTCTAACTATGGCGACCAGGAAGAGAATGTTGAGGTTCTTCTCGAGAATCCCGCGCTGTTGGCCTCAGGTAGTGCAGGTGATTACCTCCACTTCAATAAGACAAGTGGTGAGGGTGAGTGGAAGATCTACAAGCTCTCTCTCGATAACCCCTACTACTACTGGGCAACATCTCTTGTAACTCTTGCCGAGGGTCTTGGCTTTGTTGCAGGTAACAACCCCGGTGAGTATGCTAACCTTGGTACATTCGCAGCCGACCTCGCTGCTGTTCAGGCTGTAGTTGAGAACAACGACTATGCCGGTGCCGAGGCTGCTGCCAAGCAGCTTGCTGCAACACTCGGCGGCATGGCAGGTGGTGAGTTTGTACAGAATCCTATAACTGAGGGTGTTTATGCAATTATTTGCGATGCACGCACAGCCAATAGCGCAATGACTGTAACAGATGATGGTTTGGCTAAAGTATCAACCGTTTCTGCCGATATTGACTTCTTGAGTTCGGCAGGCAAGCCCTACCTCTTCCACTTGGCAGCTCCCTCTAACCTTGAGGAACTTGTTCTCAATGGTGAGGTAACCGAGGACCAGAAAGATAAGGTATTTACCATCAAGAACTGCCACACAGGTTACTATATTGTAGGAGGTGAAGGAACTAGTGCATTCATCGAAACCGCAGAGGACGAAGAGCAGGCCGGTGCATTCCTCTTCACCGGTGGTGCTGTTAACTACTTCACAATTGGTAAGGTTAACAACTACACAGGTAACAATCAGCTCCATCAAAACGGTTGGAGTAACAGCGATGGTCGCAATATCGTAAACTGGAATGGTGACCCCACCGCAGGTTCAGCTTCAGGTTGGCGTTTGGTACGCGTTGACGTAGCTCCTACTTCTGTTGATAACCTCATTGCCGAGGGTAGCGAGGTAGCAAGCGTTAAGTACTACACCGCAGCCGGTGCAGAGAGCGCAGCTCCTGTTAAGGGTCTCAACATTGTTACAATCGTTTACACCAACGGTGTAACTGAGACCAAAAAGGTTATTGTTGAATAATTCAATAATGATTAAATAATTTGCAGCGGCACCCGCAAGGTGCCGCTGCTTTTTTTTCCTCCTGTCTAAAATAGTGCTCCCATAATTTAGGGGAGCTGTCACGAAGTGACTGAGGGGTATAGTATGTTTTTCGTTTTTATCTCCTCACCCCTGCGGGGAGCTCCACGATGTTCCGGTACTCCTTTGGGGGCATAAATGTCCCGTCGTCGCAAAGTTTGTGCCAGCGAGTTAAAACCAAACTTGTTTGGGCTTTTGCAACGAGCGCAGCCAAAGTTCGCTGGAAGCAGTATTGCGCTACGACTCCGCGCCGTCCTCTTAATTTCAAAAAAGAGGAGCGCTGTTTTTTGTTCTTCTGTGTAGAAAGTGCTCCCATAATTTAGGGGAGCTGTCACGAAGTGACTGAGGGGTATGTTTGCCTCCTTATTGATACGATCTTGTTTGATTAAAAAGACTTAGTAACTATATTATTTCATTTAAAAGTTTGTTTGAAAATTTAACAATGTTATTTTTGTGAAATGCATAAGAAAGGAATCTGCAATCAAACTAAATTAAAGCCTTTGAGAAGGCTACTTCGTAACAATCCTACACCGGCAGAGTCGGCTTTGTGGGAACAACTTCGTGCAGGTCGATTAAATGGTACTCGATGGCGCAGACAGTATTCTGTTGGTAATTATATTGTTGATTTTTATTGCCCTAAGTTTCGCCTTTGTGTGGAACTTGATGGTGATGCTCATTTTACTCCGCAAGGCGATACTGCAGATTACGACCGCACCGAGTTTCTTGCATTACATGGTGTTAAGGTTCTTCGTTTTGAGAATTGTGAGATTTGGAATGATATTAATTGTGTGCTTTCTGCTATAAAACAAGAACTTGGTATTGATGAGTCTTTGTAACGTTTTTATCTCCTCACCCCTGCGGGGAGCTCCTCTTTGTTTCAAAAAAGAGGAGCACTGTTTTTTTATTCTGTGTAGAAAGTGCTCCCATAATTTAGGGGAGCTGTCACGAAGTGACTGAGGGGTATAGTATCTACTTGCATTTTTATCTCCTCACCCCTGCGGGGAGCTCCTCTTAATTTCAAAAAAGAGGAGCACTGTTTTTTTTATTCTGTGTAGAAAGTGCTCCCATAATTTAGGGGAGCTGTCACGAAGT
>CAYRFX010000077.1:0-9450 GCA_964423665.1 uncultured Bacteroidaceae bacterium
GGACAACTGGCGTTGGGCTACTTCGTACAACCTCCCCATCGACGAGTTCATGCAGGTGTTCGACCACGCTATCATGGAGGGTTACACAATTGCATGGGGTAGCGACGTTAGTGAGAGCGGTTTCTCTCGCGATGGTAAGGCAACAATGCCCGATGCTGCAAAGAGCGCAAGTTTCGAGGGTTCCGATATGGCAAAATGGCTCAAATTGAGCGATGCCGACAAGAAGAACACTCCCAAGCCCTCTACCGAGAAGTGGTGCACACAGGAGGAGCGTCAGGTTGCTTATGACAACTGGGAAACTACCGACGACCACGGTATGCAGATTTACGGTATCGCAAAGGATAAGGACGGTGTTGAATATTACATGGTTAAGAACTCTTGGGGTAATGCCGGTAAGTACAATGGCGTGTGGTATGCTTCAAAGGCGTTCACACGTTACAAGACTATGAACATTGTTGTTCACAAGAACGCTATCCCCAAGGATATCCGCAAGAAACTTGGTATTAAGTAATTTGTAATACAATCATAACTCAATGCGGCTCGCTTTTTGCGGGTCGCATTTTTTTTGTATGATTTTGGGGTTTGTCTCCCTTGTAAAGTGTGAAATAAAGTTAAATTGTTTAATTCTTTTTTCTCCTATTTGCTCAAAAATTGCACAAAAGGGGTTAATTTGTGCAATTTTTGAGGCTGCTATATCCATTTTCAATACCTTTGCGGTCGATTATGATGGAGTGGTATGCTCCGTAACAATAAAGGAACTAAATTATTAAAGTATGCTTCATTTCCTAAACTACGTCGATGACGCTATCAAAAAGAATTGGGATAAACCTGCAGTGTCGAACTATGGTGCAAAAACCTACACCTATGGAGGTCTTGCAGCCTCAATAGAGAAAATGCACCTCTTGTTCGATAAATGTGGGATAAAGAAAAATGATAAAATTGCCATTTGTGCAAAAAACTCGGCAGAGTGGTGTATCTCTTTCCTTGCAATCGTTTCGTATGATGCAGTTGCAGTGCCTCTGCTTGCCGATTTCCTGCCGTGCAATGTTGCCGACCTCACCCGTCTGTCGGGCAGTCGCTTGCTTATCCTCGATAACTATGTGTGCGATGCGCTTGCCCGCGATGGTGTGTTGCCGCAGTTCGCAACATTTGACAACTTTATGGGGCTTGTGGATATTGTTTCATTGGAGGCTGTCGGTGGCTCTTCAAAAGAACTTGCGCAGGTGTGCGACGCTGCAAAGAACGAATATGCAAAAAGGTTTCCCAATGGTGTAACCATAAAAGATGTGAACTATTGCAAAGAGGACCTTGAAAGCCTTGCCCTCATAAGTTACACCTCGGGTACCAGCAGTGCTCCCAAGGGGGTGATGTTGCGTGCAAAGTCAATCTCGGGTAACATAGAGATAGCACGCAAGCTCATACCACAGAAGAAAAACGGCTCGGTGCTTTCAATACTGCCTCTTGCACATATTCTGGGGCTCTCTTTCGATTTTATTTTTACACTTGCAGGCGGTTGTCATCTTAATATTCTCACAACGAAACCCACTCCGGTGCGCCTTCTCTCTGCATTGGCCGATGTGAAACCTTTTATGTTCATAACCGTTCCTCTTTTGTTGGAGAAGATCTTCCGCTCAAAGGTTATTCCCACGCTTAAAAAGCCTGTGATGAAGTTTATGCTTGCAATCCCGGGTGTACGTTCTCTTTTGATTAAGAAAATACGTTCCAAGGTGATGGCTGTCTTTGGTGAGAATATCGAGTATGCCGGTCTTTTTGTGGGTGGCGCAGCAATAGGAAAAGATGTTGATGATACGATGCAGATGCTTAAGATTCCTTATGCAGTGGGCTATGGTATGACAGAGTGTGGTCCTCTTATCAGCTACAAGGGCTGGTCTCACCCCATGCTTGGCAATGACGGTGGTATTGCGGCTCCCACAATAGAGGTGAGAATCGACTCGGAGCACCCTGCAAGAATCCCGGGAGAGATACAGGTGCGCGGTACTGTGGTTACCGAGGGTTATTATAATAACCCCGAGGCGACTAAAGCTGCCTTTACAAGCGATGGTTGGTTGAAAACCGGTGATATGGCAATACGCGACCGCAAAGGGCACATATACATAAAGGGACGTTGCAAGAATATGATTCTCACAGGCAGTGGTCAGAATATTTACCCCGAGGAGATTGAGGAGATGATAAACAGTCTTCCTATGGTGGTTGAGTCGTTGGTTATTGGTCGCAAGCATGCCTTGGTGGCATTGGTTGTGGTAGATAAGGATAAATTTGCCGGTGATGCCGCTAAAGAGAACCTGCGTACAACCATTGAGCAACAGGTCTTTGCTCTAAACTCAAAGTTGCCGTCGTATAGCCAGATAAGTATCTGTGAAATTCGTACGGAGCCTTTTGAAAAGACACCCAAGCTCAGTATAAAACGTTTTATGTATAATTAAGTCTTCTGAATTTTTCCCGCGTTGCAAAAGTTTGTTGCGGGAAAATGAGATAAAAAGATTGATTCTGCAAAAATTTTTGCAGAATCAATCTTTTTTTATAACACTTTTCCTTATCTTTACAAATTGAGAGAATTATCTTGCGCGGAATAGAGCGTTTTTCTATCTGTGATTGAGCAATGCAGATGCAAGCTGTTCACCGCATGCTTATAATGTGTGGTTGAAAATGAACGGGATAGGGGTGCTGAATGTTTATAAAGATAATTCTCGTTGGGCAAAGTAAAAATAAAAAAAACATATAATGGGTCAAAAATGGAAATATCAACCTCCGACATACGAACAGACTGCAGCGGCTAGGGCACTCTCTGCGGAGTTGGACATAAGTCCCATACTTTGCAACTTGCTCATGAAACGCGGAATCTCTTCCGTGGCAGAGGCGAAGAACTTTTTCCGTCCGCGCCTGTCAAATCTGCACGACCCGTTTCTTATGAACGATATGGATATTGCAGTGCAGCGTTTGAACAGAGCTTTGGGACGTAAGGAGCGCATATTGGTCTATGGCGACTATGATGTCGATGGTACCACGGCTGTTGCGCTTGTCTATAAGTTCTTGCAGCAGTTCTCGTCGAATATAGATTATTATATTCCCGATCGTAATGAGGACGGTTACGGCATCTCACGCAGAGGTGTCGATTATGCTTATTCAACAGATGTAAAACTGATAATAGTACTCGACTGCGGAATAAAGGCTGTTGAGGAGATTGCCTATGCCAAGTCTCTTGGTATAGATTTCATTGTGTGCGACCATCATGTGCCCGACGAGGAACTGCCCTGCGCTGTGGCAATCCTCAATCCCAAGCGTGCCGATTCAACATATCCCTATCCACATCTTTCGGGCTGCGGTGTGGGCTATAAGTTTATGCAGGCCTTTGCTGTCGATAATGGAATAGCTCCCGAGCAGTTATACCCCTTGCTCGACCTTGTAGCTGTGAGTATAGCATCGGACCTTGTTCCCATAATGGGGGAGAACCGTATTCTTGCCTACCATGGAATAAAGCAGCTGAATCATGCGCCCAGCACCGGGCTTAAAGCCATAATACAGGTATGCGGCTTGCGAGACAAGGAGGTTAGTATCAATGATATAATATTCAAGATAGGTCCTCGCATAAACGCCTCGGGGCGCATACAGCAGGGCAAGGTTGCCGTGGATTTGCTCATTGAGAACAATCTGCCCACTGCACTTATGATGAGTGAGCAGATTAACGAGTTTAATGAAGCACGCAAGGAACTCGACAAGAGTATGACCGAGGAGGCTAACCGCATTGTAGAGAACCTTGAGAGCTTCGACGAGCGTCGTGCAATAGTAATCTTCAACGAAGATTGGCACCGCGGAGTCATCGGAATAGTAGCTTCACGCCTCACCGAGGTGTATCATCGTCCTGCCGTTGTAATAACCTGCACGGGTGATGTTGCCACCGGTTCGGCACGTTCGGTAACAGGGTTCGATGTCTATAAGGCGATAGAGAGTTGCCGCGACCTGCTCGAGAATTTCGGCGGGCACACATACGCAGCCGGTTTCTCATTGAAAGTTAGTAATATCGATGCTTTTGCAGCCCGTTTCGAGGAGTTTGTAACAACAAACATTCTGCCCGAACAGACCGATCCTATAATTGAGATTGATGCCGAGCTCGATTTTCATCAGATAACCCGCAAGTTCTTCAGTGATCTAAAGAAGTTCAGCCCTCATGGTCCCGATAATACAAAACCCATCTTCTGTACACGCAATGTGTGCGACTATGGTACAAGCAAGGTGGTTGGCCGCAAACAGGAACATATAAAGCTGGAGCTGGTAGATAACAAGTCGAACACCATAATAAACGGTATTGCGTTTGGGCAGAGCCGTCAGGCAAAATATATAAAGTCCAAGCAATCTTTCGACATCTGCTATACCCTCGAGGATAATGCCTACAAGCACGGTGAGGTGCAGTTGCAGATAGAGAGTATCCACACAAAAGCTACCCGTTGAGAGGGATATGACATATAGAGAAATCCTTAAAAAATATTGGGGGTATGACGACTTTCGCGGCATTCAGCGCGAGATAATCGAAAGCATCGGCGAGGGGCGCGACACTCTTGGTCTTATGCCTACGGGTGGTGGTAAAAGTATCACCTTTCAGGTGCCCACGCTTGCCTCCGACGGGTTGTGTATTGTGGTTACACCGCTCATTGCTTTGATGAAAGATCAGGTGGCAGGTCTGCGCAGTCGTGGAATAAAAGCCACCGCCATCTATTCGGGCATGAGGAATAGTGAAATTATCATTGCTCTTGAGAATTGCATATTCGGCGATTATAAATTTCTCTACATCTCCCCCGAGCGTATTTCATCGGAACTCTTTCTCACAAAAATACGCAAAGTGCCTGTAAGGCTCATTACCATAGACGAGGCACACTGTATATCCCAATGGGGGCACGACTTTCGCCCCGCATACCGTCGCATAAAAGAATTGCGCGACCTCTTCCCACAGGTTCCCGTGCTTGCTCTCACTGCAACTGCCACCCCCGAGGTTGTTAAGGATATACAGCAACAGCTATGCTTTAAGCAGGAGAACTGTTTCCGCATGAGTTTTGAACGCAAAAACCTTGTTTATGTGGTGCGTAACACCGAGAATAAATTGCAGGAGCTGTTGCACATACTCTCGCGCATACAGGGAACTGCCATCGTTTATACCCTTAATCGCCAGAAAACAAAAGAGGTGTGCGAGCACCTTATTGCACACGGTATTACGGCGGAATATTATCATGCGGGTCTCTCGCCCGAGAGTAAAGATGCCCGTGAAGATGCATGGAAGAGCGGTCGCTCGCGTGTGATGGTCTCCACCAATGCCTTTGGAATGGGAATAGACAAGCCCGACGTGCGGCTTGTGGTGCATATAGACCTGCCCGGCTCCATAGAGTCATATTTTCAGGAGGCGGGGCGTGCGGGGCGCGATGGCAACAGGGCTTATGCAGTAGTGCTTTTCAGTCGCATAGACAAGCAGGTTGTCTCCCGTCGTCTTTCCGACAACTATCCCTCCAAGGAATTTATATGTGAGGTCTATGATAACATCTGCTATTATTACCAGATGGCTTTGCACGATGGGCTGAATTGTACATTCGAGTTTGGCTTAAATGACTTCTGCAAAAAATATCACCTGCCCACATTGCCCACCGATAGTGCGCTGCGCATTCTCACGCGCATGGGATATCTTGAGTATGTCGAGGAGATGGAGTATGCCTCGCGTGTACGTTTCATTGTGGATAAAGACTCACTCTATCGTTTCAAAGGCTTGCCTGCCGATTATGAGTTGCTGATAAATACGATTTTGCGCGCATATAGTGGCCTCTTCAGCGATTTTGTTTTCATTGACGAGCGTTACCTCTCGCGAGTAACAAAGCTTACCCGTCATCGCATGTATGAGATTCTTGTTTCACTCTCCCAGAAGATGCTCATTCAGTATGCCCCCTCAAAGCGGTGCCCGATAGTAACATTTACGCGCCATCGTGTGTTGTCGGATGAGCTCCGCTTTGCCCCCGAGGTGTATGAAGAGCGTCGCACAGCCTTTGCCACGCGCCTGAATTCTATAATCAAATATGCAGTGAGCGACGACAAGTGTCGCAGCCGTCTTCTGCTGGAATATTTTGGAGAGACGAATGCCGAAGAGTGCGGGCGTTGCGATGTCTGTGTCTCTCGGCGCGCTGTTGATAAACCTGTCGAGGCTACATCGTCCGATGAGGCTCTTGTGATGAACCTCCTTGCCGATGGTCTCTTGCATAATCCTTTGGAACTTGACAGGCTCGGCTTATCACGTGCTCGTATGGCAGTTCTTCTGCGCGCGCTTTGCGATGAAGAAAAGATTGTGGTGGAAGATGGGAAAATCCGCAAAGCACGTTGATTGCACTTTGCGGATTTTATTATAACAATGAGTCTGCTTGTGCAGAGATTCTATGTGTTGGGGGTATCGAGTTTGAACGTTACAGGAACAGTGAGCATCACACTCACATTCTCTCCATCAAGTTTGGCAGGTTTCATTTTCGGCATCTTTCTAACCACTCTTATAGCCTCTTTATATAGTCTCTTGTTACCGCAGCTCTTTTGAACTCTCACATCTGTTATTTTGCCTTTTGAGGTAACAACGAAAATTACATAAGTGCGCCCCTCGATATTTGCTTCGCAGCATTTTTGGGGGTAGCGTATCGCATTTTTTATGTAGTCCAATAGCGCGCTTGTTCCCTCTGGAAATTCGGGCATCTCATCAGCTATGGTATATATGGGCTCTGTGTGGCGGCTTCTCATGGAAGTTATCCCGCTGTTTCCATTGACTGATATATTGACATTGCCTATCTCCTGTGCATCACAGGCAAGTGAGTGAAACAGTATTAATGTTGTAATAAAAGCTGTGAGTGTGGCTCCTTTCATAAAAATGGATAAGTGTTTTTATAAATATTACGCTCATTATTTATTGAAAAATACTGTTTTTGTTCTCTATCCACCCACCGCGGGTAAAGTCGGGAATTTCAACAGGGGCACCCCCATTGCTTGCCGAAATATCGGTAAGTTCCACAAGGCAACTCCACAAGGCTGCGTCATATACATTCATATCTAAAGGCAGCCCATTGCGCAAGCAGTGTATGAGGCGGCTGTCCATTGCAAAATCTATCCAACGACGCCCGCAAAGCTCCGTGCCACGCTCTTTATACATTGTTACATAGGGGTGGCGGTGCTGCTCCAGTAGCGTGGTACAATCTTCTCCCATCAATATCTTGTCGCTCTCGGGGGCAAATGCAAAATGTGGCACAGGGTATTTCTGTGCGAATCCTTCGGTGCCGCTCACAAGGAATGCGCGGCTGTAGGGGCGGGGCAGGGTTATGCAGTGCTGCACAAGGATTGTATGCCCCTTTTCGGTTGTTATGATGGAGCTGTTCATATTGCCTTGCAATGTGTTGTCGCCTACAGCTTTAGTGGAGCAGGATACAATACTCTTCATCTTGTCGCCACGATTAATGCCCATTGCAAGGGCTATAGGACCCAGTCCGTGTGTGGGGTAGGGGTTGCCGTTGTGCTTGCTCATAAATTCCACCTGCCAGTTGCTCCATTTTCGTCCGCCCTCGTCGTTGGTGGCTATGCGGTCGCGCAAGTCGTGCAGGTATGAACCTTCTGCGTGTATAATCTCGCCTAGTACACCCTTTTGTGCCATATTAAGCACGCATAGTTCAAACTCGTCGTAGCAACAATTCTCAAGCATTATAAAATGGCGACGATGCTTTTCCGCCGTATCTACTATGCGCCAGCAGTCGGCAATGGTGGTGGCTGCGGGCACCTCGGTTGCAACGTGTTTGCCCTGTTCCATTGCATACAAGGCAATGTCGGCGTGGCTGGCCCAATCGGTGCATATATATACAAGGTCGATGTTGGGGAGTCTGCACAGCTCCTTCCAACCTTCGTTGCCGCTCAAGCATATTGGTTCTTTACCGCCATATTGCGATATAATGCTCTTAGTCTCCTCAATATTCTCGGGTACAAGGTCGCATATGGCGGTGATGCTACAGCCCTCAATGTGCATCATACGCATAACAGCTCGCTTGGCTCTCACGCCAAGCCCCACAAAGCCCACTCGCACCACATCGAGTGGTTCGCATTGCAGTTGCGACACGCTATCGTATAATCTGTTGCTGTTCATATTGCGGCATCCTTTGTTGCGCAAAATAAATAAATTCATTTTGTGCGACAAAGGATTTTCCCCTATTTAATATATGTTTGTTCTTATTTTACCTTTTTATCCTTCACTATTTTTACAATGGCAATGGCAAATATAATGGCTGTGAGCACACCGCCCAGAATGTATGCAGCTGTTCTGTTCTCCATTCCCACCATCATAGGCGATATGAATATATAGGATGCGCACACATATGTCATAAAGAGCGCGGGCAACAGGCCTATGAGCACGGGTTTCTTTTGCTTGGAAAGATAGATGGTTATGCACCACAGTGTTATGCAGGCGAGAGTCTGGTTCATCCACGCAAAATAGCTCCAGATGGTTTGGAAAGGCAGTGCAAATATTATGAGTATTCCTCCAATGAACAATGGCACGGAAACGGCTACACGCTTTACAAGCGTGTTCTGCGGTATGCTAAACATATCGGCTACAATGAGACGTGCCGAGCGGAATGCAGTGTCGCCCGATGTTATTGCGCATGCAATAACTCCCATAACCACAAATATGGCAATAAAGCTGCCCAAAGTCTCTTCCGATATTATATTGACGAGTCGTGCTGCGCTACCACCATACTCGGCAATAGCATTGTTGAGCCCCTGCACGCCACCCCAGAATGCCATGCCTATCGCCGCCCAAATGAGTGCGATAATGCTCTCGGCAATCATTGCGCCGTAGAATATCGAGCGGCTCTGTTTCTCATTTGTCATGCAACGTGCCATTAATGGTGATTGTGTTGCGTGAAATCCCGATATTGCACCGCAGGCGATGGTGGTGAACAGCATGGGTACAATGGGGAATTTCTTTGCATCGGCAATGCAGTTTTCCAATGTTGTAAGCTCCGGTATAGTATATTTATCGCTCTGGAACAGCAACACATAGAGAATACCCACAGCCATGATGAGCAATGCCAAACCGAAAATAGGGTAGAAACGGCCTATAATCTTGTCGATGGGCAATATTGTTGCCAATATGTAATATAGCATAATAACCATTAGAACCACAAAGACCTCCCAGCTCATTGTGCCATGCATGATGGTCTCAAGTGCCGGAATAGAGGTGTTTGCAGCTATAAGCTCGGCGGGTTGTGACATAAACACTGCACCAACAAGTACCATTAGCAAGAGGGCTGCAATGCGCATAAATATCTTGGTGCCATTGCCCATGTATTTACCGATAATTTCGGGAAGGCTCAGTCCATCGTTTTTAAGTGATATTACACCTGCTACAAAATCGTGCATGGCTCCCATGAATATTCC
>CAYRFX010000078.1:0-9318 GCA_964423665.1 uncultured Bacteroidaceae bacterium
GTGTTTATAACAAGATAACCAAGAAATCAATTTGACATATTTACTGCTATCCATATACCTATTCTTTGTGCAAAGTTAAGTACAAACATTATTTTTTACAATAACAAAATAACACTTTGCTATTTTTTGTCCTTTATCATTTGCGATAATAGTTTGTCAAAGTCATCTTTCTTAACCTTGATTTCCTTTGTTTTTCTTATTCCGCGTGCTTTGCCACTTACAGCAGATTTAGCACGCGCTTTACCTCGTGTATTTTCGCTCTCTTTACTCATACTATGCTACATTACGCAAAAATAAGTCAAATCTTTCGTTATCACCAAGATTACGAGTGTTAAATCTAAAAGTAAATTCATCAACATATTTTTGCAGATACTTTTTACTCACTTTATAATACGTTCCAAGTATTGTACGTTTCAGTTGCGACCAAGCACATTCAATACCATTAGTACAAACATCTGTGATAACACCGTCATCATCTACAATAGTCGTACCATAGAAGCCTATACCGTGGTCTACTGAATGTTGTTCATAATTCTCGTTTAGTCCACCATAATCCCAACCATCTGTAAACACTTTACTGCCATTAGAAATATGCTTTTCAATTAGTGGCGATAAAGTCTTTGCCCTTGTATCTGTAACGGTTTTTGCGACAATACTACCACCACGTTGATACATTCCAAATACGGGCACTTTGTCCTTAAAACTACGCCCTTGACATTTCTCGACTTTCTTGTCCTTATGCCTATTCTTGTTCTTGCCACCAACAAAAGTTTCATCTATCTCAACCTCGTCTGTTAATACCTCTTTGTTTAGGCAGTCCATATACTCGCGTATCTTATGCAGCATATTCCACGCTGTTGCTTGCGTAATATCCAAATCACGCGCCAACTGACAAGAAGATACACCGCGTTTGTGTGATAGAAACAAGAACATTGCATAAAACCAATAGCGCAAAGGCAACTTCGTTTTAGCAAACATTGTACCTGTCTTTGCATCAAAATACTTGCCCGTTTTAGAGCATTTGTACTTGCCATTTCTGCACTTGTAAACTTTCGATGTTTCGTCAAATGGAGAAACGACCTTACCTTTCCATCTTAAATCTTCGAGATACTTCAAACAACTTTGCTCATTTGGAAAGGTTTCTGTAAATTTTAGAAATCCATTAGCCCGTGCCATAATAACAAACTTTTAATTTATCCATAATCTCTTTTCATTCGTTTTATTTGCCGTATGGCATATACGACAAAAGTACAAAAAAACAAGTGGAAAAGCAACGCGCCTTTCCACCTAAATAGTTACATTATAACACATTCTCGTCTTTTTATCTTCGCCCGTTAGTCATCTCTCCGAATACATTGATTATCATTGTCATTAAGATTAAGAACCACATAACATATTATTTAAGGTTAATATTCTTTTCCGCAAAGGCCACAATTTTTGAGAATCCTACAATAAGAGGATACCACAATATACAATATGACAGTATTGTCGCAATGGGTATCCAAGCAAATGCGCTTGAATAGTAAGAATCTAACAATACAAAGAAAACTATTATCCCTACTAATATAATAAGAGCAAGAAGAACATTTGCAATAACTTTTATTGCATTACTCCAAGTTGTATCAGGAGCACGCTCAATTGTTACACTATATTTTTCTTTTTCTATTGGAGCATACTTTAATAATTCTTGATACTCCTCATCTGTAATATCTATTGGTTCATATTCTGTAACCTCTGTATAGTACAAGTTTTTTACAGGGTCGAGGTGGTAGCCTGCTTGATATACATTTGTGTACTTCCTTTTTTTGATAGGTTTACTTTCATCTACTAAACCAAGAGAGATAAGATGTTCGGTTCTCTTTTGGTTGATAAAACTTTCTAATTTAGCATTCATAGTGCATTCTTTTTATAGTTTTGTGCAATATTGCCTTTGCTTATTGTGGCAGTAACTACACAAAAAAAACGTAGGGCTACTGCCGCACGTCATCAAGGCTCACCACAAGCCAACCTACAAACGGAGTAACCCTACGAATATCGCAGGTACTCAACAGTAGGTTTTATGCTCGTGTTCATTCGAGGTGGTGATTCTGATGACGTTGAGCAAATATTTTCAAATGTCTTGCGTTGGTTTTACCCAACACGTTGCAAATGTATAAAACCTTTCCAAAATGTCAAAGAACTATTGCGTTTTAATTCGCTTTTGAGTATTTTTGTGTTGATATTAAAAACAACATAAAATATGGGCAGAAACGAAAAAACTTCACCGAGAGTCGCTTCAATAGCGTCTGAATTATTGAAAAATCCCAAAACACCTAAAAAAGTTAAGACTGTTGCTGCGTCTGCTTTGACACAGGCTCCAAACAAGAGGAGAAAGAAATAATATCAAGGATAGCCTTTTTAGGTATTACCATTATTCCGTTTGCTTGTTGCGGTGTGTTTTCTGTCGCATCCGAATAATTGTGTGCCAATGCAACGACATCGTTTGTCTGTGATATTATTTTCCCAACACTTTCTATAACAAGCAAATTGGGATTATATCCAGACAAATCAGTCCACCCCGATAAAACACCATAACTATCGACCCACTTTATATATACAAATTCTCCGTTATTCATTTTTAGTGTAATTTCCTATATAAGTGCCTAATAAAATACGACGGCTATGAAATGGATATCTGACCTGCTCGACCTCATTCTGCCACGCTACTGTGCTGTGTGTGGAGATATTCTCTCGCCGGGCGAGGAGGATATTTGCCTCAACTGCCTTTGCGCGCTGCCTGTAATTGAAGAGAGACGCCTTCCCGAAATTGAAAAATTATTCTGGGGAATTGTTCCTGTGGAACGTGCAGCCTCCTATTTTTATTACCAGAAAGGCTCACCATACAATAATCTTTTGCACAGAATAAAATACAAGAACCACCCCGAGGTTGCCACACGCCTTGCAAGCACTGCTGCCCACGAACTGCAAAAGAGCGGTTATTTCAATGGGATAGACGCCATTGTCCCCCTTCCATTGTCAAAGAAAAAAGAGCGCAAGCGTGGCTATAACCAATGCGACTACATAGCAAAAGGGCTATCACAGGTTAGCGGAATACCCATTATCAAGGGCTGCGTGCAACGCACCATTGCCAACGAAACACAAACGCACAAGAGCCGCGATGAACGATGGCAAAACGTAGAAGGGATATTCACTGTTACAAACCCCGAGGAGCTGCATGGGAAACACATTCTTCTCGTCGATGATGTATTAACCACAGGTGCCACCATAGCGTCGTGCGCAAGCAGCATCACAGCCCTGCCGGGCACCCGTGTGAGCCTTTTCACACTCGCTTGCACAAATAAATTTATTTAGTACACGCAGGGTAAACAGCTGTGTACATTCCTCTATTTAATAATTACCATAGTAGCGCCAAAACCATACTTCTGGAACGAGGCATCTTGCGAGATACAACGGGGATATTTGCGGCGCAACTCCTGCGCAATAGCATTGCGCAAGACACCCTCACCCTTGCCATGAATAAACACAATGCGCTTGTTCTTCTCTTTAATATGCTCGTCAAGAGTCTTGCGCACAACATCTAACTGATAACGCAAGATATCGAAACTATTCATGCCAGCAGTGCTGTCGAGTAACTCGTTTATGTGCAAATCAACCTCCAAAATATCACTGCCCTTTGTAATCTTTGGAGCCTGCTGCTTAGGCTGCGAAGCATCACCCTTCTTCTTTTCAAGAATAACCTTCTGTAACTCCTCTGCCGATGTAAAAATCTCCTTTGTGGGTTTATCATCAACCACAAGATCATAGATGAGAGCCCCCTCATCAAAGTAAGGATTCTCGCGGAAAAGATGAAGTTTATAGAACTTCACGGTATCGATGCGACGCTCTATGTTCATTGCAGGTTTCAAGGCAAAAGGCTTTTTCTCCTTAAACGGGAGTAACTGCACGCAAACATGCTCAATATCATTGAGTTCCTCGCGCCCAAACTCTTCAATAAACATCTTTGAATTAGGTTCAAGCAAACCCTGCGCACGCAACTGCCAGCTACGCCCCGAAGCCGAGAGATAGGTAAAATGCAGGCTGTAATTGCTATCGTTTATCAAATAAGCCTCGAAACGAGAATTTGACAACGCCTTCTCCTCCATGGGCAGGAATGCCAACGCAACAGAGAGACGCTCACCCTCGGGACGCTCCATTGGGCGATAAGAGACAATCGGCTCGCTCTGCACGGGCTCTGCTTCGGGCTTTGCAGCTACCGGCTGTGACACACGCTTGGCATCACTCTCCTGCGCCTTCTGTGCAGCAGTCTTTTTCTCAAAATTATATTCATTGGTATCAACCGCTACACACTCACGCACGGGCATGGGAATCTCAAAACCATCTTCACCCTCAACCAACACAATATCTTTTCCGCGGAAGCCTTTTACAATGCCACCACCACGCTCATAAATAAAACGAACCTTATCACCTATCTTCATATTGTTTTCTTTTAATAAGTTGTTTGAATCTCTAAAAACAAATTCTTGGTTTCTCAGCGCGAAATTACAAAAAAACAAGGAAGTAACCTATAAAATTATAGAGCATATTATTAGTGGTTAAAGAGAAGATAAGAGAAAAACAAACTGCTACAATCTTTATTTTCTAAAAATTGAAAACAGGAAGGGGCTATACCTATAATATCTCAAAATTATTCACCATATACTGCATAAAAGTATATTTATAGTTAATTTTGGGTTAAATATTGCAATTATGCAGCAGTCGCTGTAAAATATTAGAGCAAACTTGGTATTTTTTCGCCCATTTATTTGTATTTTTGCAAAAATATAGAAGAAGTTTATATATTTATGCATATTTGATGCAAAAAAGCGAATAACAACAAACACTAATAATATGAATAAAGGAATATCAATTATGGCAGCAATGGCACTATCGGGCATGATGCTTGCCGGGTGCAACGGCACCGCAGAGGATAAGCCCGCAGCAATCATAGGAAAATCGGATATAAAAATTGAGGGTGGGCTCATGACACCCGAGGCTCTGTGGGCAATGGGGCGTGTGGGAACACCTATGGTATCACCCGATGGCAATAAAATAGCATACGGCATAAGCTACTACAGCGTGGAACAGAACAAAAGCCACCACACCATAAACATAATGAATGCCGACGGCAGCGACAAGACACAGCTCACCACAACGGCAGCCAACGAAACCGGGGCAACGTGGATAAAGGGAGGCAGCAAAATTGCTTTTCTCTCAAACGAGAGCGGCAGCAATCAGGTGTGGGAGATGAACCCCGACGGCAGCAGTCGCAAACAGCTCACCAACGATGGCAGCGACATTGAGGGATTCCTCTTCTCGCCATGCGAAACAAAGGTGATATTGGTGAAACGCGTTAAGATTAAAGATAGCACAGCCGACCTGCACCCCGACCTTCCCTTGTCTAAGGGTATCGTTATAAACGACCTTATGTACAAGCACTGGGACGAGTGGATAACCGATGCACCCCACCCATTTATTGCCACTTTTGACGGCAACAGCATAGATGAGGGCACCGACCTGCTTGCAGGCACTGCATACGACTGCCCCAACCGCCCCTTTGGTGGCACAGAACAGCTTGCTTGGAGCAACGACTCAAAGCAAATTGCATACTCATGCATAAAAAAGACCGGTATTGCATATACACTGAGCACCGATACCGATATATTCCTCTACAACACCGAGGACGGTACAACACAGAATCTGTGCAAGCTAAACGGCGAAACTGCCAACTACGGATATGACACCACCCCCACATTCTCGCCCGACGGCACACACCTTGCATGGCTAAGCATGAAACGCGACGGGTATGAAAGCGACCGTAACCGCCTATGCATAATGGACATTGCAACCGGCAAGCAACGCTACCTCACCGACAATGCCGACGGCACACCCTCATTCGACAGCAATGTAGATGCATATTGCTGGGCAAACGATAGCAAAAGCCTATATTTTGTGGGCACATGGCACGGTACTACACAGGTATATAATGTATCAACCGATGGAACATTAAACAAACTCACCGATGGCGACTACGACTACACATCGGTAACCACCACCCCCACAGGAACACTTCTTGTGAACCGCAACTCAATGAGCGTGCCAAGCGACATCTATTCAATAGACGCCAATGGCAACATTGCACAGCTCACAGCCGAGAACGAACATATTCTCTCGCAGATAACAACAGGCAAGGTAGAGGCACGCTGGTGCAAAACCTTTGACGGCAAAGACCTGCACTCGTGGGTGATATACCCCCCGCACTTCGATGCAAACAAAAAATACCCCACCCTGCTATTCTGCAACGGAGGTCCCCAATCACCTGTGAGCCAGTTCTGGAGCTACCGCTGGAACATGCAGATAATGGCAGCCAACGGATACATTGTGATTGCCACCAACCGCCGAGGACTCCCGGGATTCGGCTCGGAGTGGAACGAGGAGATTAGTGGCGACTACGGCGGTTCCTGCATGAAAGACCTCTTCACCGCAATAGACGACATAGCACGCGAAGAGTATGTAGATAACGACCGCCTGGGTTGTGTGGGTGCCAGCTTTGGCGGCTATACGGCTATGTGGATGATGGGGCATCACAACAAACGCTTCAAGGCGTTTATAGCACACGACGGGTTCTTCAATATGGAACAGCAATACTTTGAGACCGAGGAGAGCTGGTTCACAAACTGGGATCTCGGCGGTGCCCCCTATGAGAAGAATGCACAGGTGCAGAAGTCCTTTGCCAACTCGCCACATAAGTTCGTGGATAGCTGGGACACTCCTATCTTGCTCATTCACGGCGACCGCGACTACCGCATCTTATCGTCACAGTCAATGGCAGCCTTCAACGCAGCCAAACTAAAGGGCGTGCCGGCACAGTTGTTGCTTTTCCCCGATGAGAACCACTGGGTACTGAAACCGCAGAACGGAATCTTGTGGCAACGCACATACTTTGCATGGCTCGACAAGTGGTTGAAGAAATAAGGTAAATACAAAAAACATAAATACAAACACAAAAATGACAGTAACACAACAAATTCAGAAAAAGCTGAACGACTCGGCTGTTGCACGATGGAGCGCACTTGCCATAGTTTCGTTCACAATGATGATGGCCTACTTTTTCACCGATGTAATGGGACCACTCGAAGCTCCCCTCACCACAAAGGGCAAGCTCGTATATTTTAACAACGGCTCATACCTTGCAGCCGACTCGCTGATGAAGGTGTGCACACAAGAGATAACATCAGTGGAGGATATAATGGTGGGTAACGAGTACACCATTAAGTACACCGACAAGGAGAACACACCACAGGAGGAGGTTATAAAGGTAACATCTGCCATCGACGGTCTTGGCTGGGGAAGCGACGACTATGGAATATTCTCGGGAGCATACGGCTATATTAACGTATTCTTGCTGATGCTCTTCTTTGGCGGTATAATACTTGACCGATGCGGAATACGTTTTACCGGGCTCATGAGCACCTCGCTCATGTTCATAGGTGCCATGATTAAATGGTATGCAGTGAACAACGGATTCGAGGGGGTGATATTCGGCTTGCCCACACAGGTGGCTATCGCATGCTTGGGATTTGCCATCTATGGCATGGGCTGCGAGATTGCCGGAATCACTGTAACAAAAGTCATTGCCAAGTGGTTCACAGGTCATGAGCTTGCACTTGCCATGGGATTGCAGGTGGCTCTTGCCCGTGTGGGTACAGCATGCGCATTGTTCTTCGCACTGCCCCTTGCACAGCACTTCGGCACAGTGTCGGCTCCCGTTATGATTGGAGCATCAACATTATGCATCGGCATGCTGTCGTACATTGTATATTGTGTGATGGACAAAAAGTTAGACGCATCGCAAAGCATGGCAAGCAGTGCAGAGGAGAGCGAGGAGCAGTTCAAAATGAGCGACCTTAAAGTAATCTTCTGCAACAAAGGATTTTGGCTCATCACCCTGCTCTGCCTTATGTTCTACTCGGCAGTGTTCCCCTTCCTTAAATTTGCCACAAACCTCATGATTATTAAATACGAAGTAAGCCCCAGCCTTGCCGGTATAATCCCCGGACTGCTGCCATTTGGCACCATTCTGCTCACTCCCCTATTCGGTTCAATGTACGACCGCATGGGCAAGGGAGCTACACTCATGCTCACTGGCTCGGCACTGCTCACTGTGGTGCACATACTGTTTGCACTGCCCATAATGAATGTATGGTGGTTTGCCGTTATTGTTATGATACTACTTGGCATAGCCTTCTCGCTTGTTCCATCGGCAATGTGGCCTTCGGTACCCAAGATTATCCCCATGAAACAGCTTGGCTCAGCATACGCAATTATATTCTACATACAGAACATAGGTCTCTCCATGGTACCCGTGCTCATTGGTAACGTAATACAGAGCAACACGGTCAATGGCACAACCGATTACACAGCCCCCATGGCAATATTTGCCCTCTTTGGTGTGATAGCGGTAATAATTTCACTATTGCTAAAAGCTGCCGACAAGAAATATAGCTACGGGCTCGAGCAGAAGAATCAGAAATAAGGGTATAAAACTCACCTATAACATTTAAAAAGAGGCTGACTAAAAAGTATTTTTTAGCAGCCTCTTTTGTTTGGGGATGAATAAAAAGTGTAGTTCAAGACTTTTGCAAACGAGTTAAAAACAGAGTTTGCTTTGTAATTTTACTACGAGTACAGGCAGATTTGAGATACAAAATACACTTTTCTTCTTCTCATTGTATATAATAGTTTTATGGTTGTTCTTTCAAAAAGACTGCATCTGTACAAAGGCTTTTAATTTTAAGTTCATTTCCTATTGCAATAAGCTCAATATTATGGAAAAGCAACATAAAATCTTCGTGCTCGTAATAGTAAAAATGTTTGTCATAGACATCATTGTGAAGATTGTTTATAAATTGCCTGTCAATCTTTTCACCCGTGCGCGCCAACATTTGTGCCAATATATCCTTGTAGGTTACGCGCACTTTGCCAGCTGCCGTCTCAACAACCACATCAGTCTCACACACTTCAGCATAATCATCAATATAATATTTGAATCTGTCGGGGATTCTTGTAAGCGGACAATCCCCATACATGCTCAGATATATTTTCTCCTCCGGCACAGGCAGTTCTGCCAATTCATCTTTTTTGTTCAAATAGCGCAACACCTCTTTCAGTTCCAAGTACATATTCCACTTTTCTTCTGTAAAATCACATCTATCGGCATTGTCGTCAAGAGGCCGGGTCAAAAGCATTTTTGGTCCGGCTTTGTTTTACTACCTGATATTT
>CAYRFX010000079.1:0-9235 GCA_964423665.1 uncultured Bacteroidaceae bacterium
TCTTTGAACTCAACCGAGATAATCAAAAGATTGAGCAGATGCGTGAAGATGTGGAAACCTACGAAGAGGCTGTCCGCAAACAAGCCGCCCTTGCCGAGCAAGCAAGGCTCAAAGAGCAAGCTGCAAAGGAACAGGAGAGCAAAGCCAAGTCCATTAAGGCGAAGCAGGAACAGCCAAAGGATAAACCAAACAAGAAATCAAAACCGTGAGCCTATGGCAAGTATCAAGGTAAAGTTTCGACCCTCGACAAATGAAAATAAGGAGGGAACAATCTATTATCAAATCATTCAGAATCGTGTAATCCGTCAGTTAAAGACGGATTACCGACTCTTTATGTACGAATGTATTACAATATCGTCATAAGTAAGTCTTTTAGAGAGGTGATTATAACCTAAATGCAATTTTATTTTCGTCTAAAAGGACATTTGTATAAAATAAATATATAACTTTGTTTTTTCTACTTAATTGAGAGAGTAAAGATCATTATGATTACTACTTAAAGACTTGGTTAATTGATTCAGTGAAGAAAATGGGAAAGGTAAACTTAGAACAAAATAAGATTAAAAGATATATTCGTTTGGATCAACTTCTTAGAGATCCCGAGGGGTATACATTGGAGGAGATTCTTACTGATATAAATATGGATTGTATCAGCAAGCGCACACTTCAAGATAATCTAAAGGAATTTGAAGAAGTATTCGGTGCGAAGTTTGATACAGCCCAAAGTACATATCGTGGGCGTGAAAGATTATGGAGATATGAAGATTCTGATTTTAGCATCTTTAATCAAATTAACAAAGATGTTGAAATCATAAGAAAGACCATAGAGAACCTTAAATATTTAGCAGGAGATCCTCACTACGATTATATTAGATTCTTTTTGCTTGGATTAGAAGATGGAATACAAAACACTAAAAAAATAATGTCTTTCGACAATAACCAAGAGTACCAAGGCTTAGATAAAATGGAAATCTTAGCACAGGCTATAATTCATCAACATCCTATTAAATTGACATATAAGACTTACAAAGGAGATGAACAAGTAATTAACGTACATCCATATCATTTACGTCAATACAATCAACGTTGGTTCCTTTTTGGATTAAATGAAGAAAAACAGGAGATTCATAACTATCCATTAGACAGGATTGAAAAAGTTGAGCATTTGAGCAAAACATACAGACCTACCGATATTGATTTTGATGAATACTTCGATGATATTATTGGGGTTAGCAATTACAAAGATAGGAAAGTCTGCAATATTGTCTTGAAAGTTGATAAGAAAAGTATAGATTATATTAGAACTAAACCATTGCATTGGTCACAAGCTGAATTAAAAGAATACGAAACCGAGCAAAGTGTATTCATCAGATTGCAAGTGAAAATAAACACAGAACTTGAAATGAAAGTATTTTCTTATAATAGTGCAATAGAGGTTATCAGTCCGGTATATTTAAGAGATAAATTTACAGAGAAAGTAAGAATGATGAGTGAAACTTATAAAGTATGAAGAAATTCTGCATATTTCATTGTTATAAACATATCAACTTTGCATATTCAAATGCTATGTGACAGATACATTTGATGCCAAAAAACGATGTGCGTAAAGATAGAATTTTAAATATGTAGAATCATATATGACGTAAATAAGGTTCACCTGTATAGCCGTGTGTTTCCCTACGCAAAAAGTTTGGTAAATTATCTATTAATAGTTAATAATTAAAAACATGAGTTTTGTTAAATCTATTTTTGGCTCTGACGGTATCAACGAACGTGTAAAAGAACTTAAACAAGCATGTTCGAAGTTTGCCTATAATCAAGAACAACTCAAAACAATGGCGATTGATCTTTATAAGAAAAGGAAAACGTATGTAGATGTCCTTGCTTCTTTATCTCAAAGCCTATCATGCATTGAGAATTTGCCTTCATGGGTATATTCTGACTTTAAGGAATCTATGGAACAAATCAAGGATTTTCAGAAAGCGGTTCAATATGAAAATTCCCCAAAGGAATTTGCAGAAATAACCGATGAAACAGGACGTACTGCTAAAATTGTAGGTTCTGTTGCAACTACAGGAACCGCAATTGCTATGTTAGGTCCTACGGCGGCAATGTCGATAGCAACGGTCATAGGTACAGCATCAACAGGAACTGCAATTAGTGCATTATCAGGTGTCGCAGCAACTAATGCTGCTCTTGCTTGGCTCGGTGGGGGAGCTGTAGCAGCAGGGGGAGCTGGAATTGCAGGAGGTAGTCTTGTCCTAGGCTTATTTGGACCTATTGGCTGGACAATTGCTGGTTTGGGAACAGTTGGAGGTATTTTAGCTGCAAGAATTAAAAATAAGGATAAACTTAAAGAGGTTCAAAGTCAAATAGACATAATTAAACGTGATAACCAGAACATGGAACCCAAGTTGGTTCATCTGTCAGAACTGATTACACGAAGTTGTAATAATTATCAATCACGACTTCTTGTATCAATAAACTGGTTTAAGACCGTACAGCCAAAAGACTACAAAAAATGGGATGACATCCAAAAACATGAATTGGAAAAGCTTTTTAATGCAGTGGCCAATACTGTTCAACTCATAAATGAAAGAGTATAATGGAAGTTGCTACATCATTATCATTGAGTATAGAACAACTCCAAACACAGGTTAGTGAGTTGGAAGCAAAACTTACTCATTCAAATGAACTTATGAGTAAAGTTAGAGAACACAAACATAATTATTCTGAAGATTTTGGTTTAGTAGTTAGTGTTCCTGTAAAGTCACTCTTGAAAGAACTGATTTATAATCCTAATATTTTCTCCTTAGATGAAAGAGAACATATCATAGAGATGTTTGAAAAATCTATGGAGATGAGAGGTTTTTATGAATGTCTTGGATGGCCTGTTGAAATTCAGTTAAGTAAAGTTACAAGCGAAATGCTTCCTTGCATAAGAAATAATGCAGAGTTTTTTTCTTCTTTGGTCGGAAAGAATGTTGCATTTCAAGATCGATGGCTTGTCAGCAAATTAAAAATGGCTTTAAATGAAGCCGAAGGTCTTTGTGCTAAATTAGAGAACATTGAGTATTTTGAGTATGGAGAATCGGAGCCTTTTAATTTGAAAGCAGAAATAAAAGAAATATTCTTAAAAGATAATTCTGCAATTGGATTCCGAGGAGGACAACCTATACAAATTGAAACATTTTTTGGCGAGTATACTGATATTATGGTTGATATGAACCGGAAATGTTTTAGAACTCATCTAATAGGAAACATCATAAAGAACCTTCACGACCATGCTTTTAAGGAAATTGATAATGATTCTCCTCATGATAAATGTTATTCAAAAGAAAACATGTCTTTCTGGGTATGGTTGCTGAATATTATAAAATTTAGAAAAGACAAATCTACACATCAAGACTTTATAAATGGATTACCCACTTCTGTGCAAGAAAAGAGGGTTAGAATTTCTTTCCAAAAAGATATGTCTAGCAAACATAGAATTAATCTTATTATAGAAAATAATGGTAAAGCATTTAAAGGTGATGTCAATGACGTTTTTGAAAAAGGCATCGGTGATGGAATTGGTGAACATATTGGGCTATATTCAGCGAGGCAGTTCTTAAAAGCTTATGGTGCTACAATCACGATGTTTACAAAAGATGATGAAGAATATAAAGTCGGGTTTTTAATTAATTTACCAATATTATGAACTATAAATATAATATATTATGGCTTGATGATGAGCCAATTAAAGTATTAGAACAAATTCGCGAAGTAAATCCATCTATTAACTTTGATAAAGTTGATTATGTGGATGTTTGCGAAATGATTCTATATTCACAACCAGAAAAGTATCATGCAGTTATACTTGATGCCAATGGAGTATATTCCGACTCCCCTGAAAAAGATGCAAATAAAAGAGGTTTCTTACGTCTTGTGCATAGCGTTATAGATAATCATATTCCACTATATATATATTCCGGTCAGCTCTTGCGTGCTTCAGATGGAGACTCGGCAGACATCGTATTAGAAGAGCTCCATCGATTAGGTTTGAAAGAGAAAGAGCAGATATTCTACAAATCAGGCGGACCTTATGATTTGATTGATAAAATTGTAAAAGATCTCGACAATAAGTATCTATACTATGGTCAGTATAAGCATTTCCTCTCATTTTTTACCAATGGGTGGATACCTAAAGAATATAAGCAAGAGTTTCTAGATCCAATAATGGAGTATTATTATCGTAAAGATTATAATTCTGCTCATGGTAATCAAATGAGAAATATTACCGAAAAAATTCTTGATAGAATTAATACAGAATTTAAACTTGACACGACTTCAAAAGAAGGTGATAAGAATCGTTTTGTGAATATAGCTAAAGCTATTAAGGCTAAAAAATTAGATTTTTCATCTTCTATTAGTGGCCCTTTGTTGCATATGATAGACATTTCTAATGCCAGAAGTCATATTGCAATGTCTGAAGAAGAACGGAAACTATATTTTGAATCAGACTTTTCGACTTTTTTCATTGTTGCTAACTGGTTCTATAAAATCATGAGCAAACTTGAATGTACACAGCAATTTGATGAACCAAATCCGGAAATTGATGATACCGATATAGAGGGTCCTGCTCCGATTAATAAGCCTTCGGAATTATCAAAAGAAAAACAAAAGCCGAAAACACACGAAGATAGCAGGAGTGGTGTTTTGGTATCAACATATAAAGAAAAAGGTCGTACCTATTGTGATCTAAAAGTTGAAATTCCATGGAAATGGAAAGATTGTAGTCAACTTATGATTACTGGTATTATTCCAAGCAATGATCCTAAAAAAGGTTTTTGGTATCCTTATTGTCAAGAAGTCAATAATGATAAGTAAAATATTATTCTATGACTGTTGGAGATTTAATCAAAGCTATTGAAAACTTTTTAGAAGAAGACAAAAAAGGAAGATATCTCAATCATGTGTTTATAAACGATGGTTACGAGATTGATAATTATACCATAGATAATGTTTATTACAGATGTGGAGAGGTCGTACTTCAATCCAATGAAACAGATAATGGTGATTGGTGCTTGATTGCTCCATATGTTCTTCATTGCTTAAAATTTTTCAAGAGAAACCTAGAGGTCTGTGTGCAAGTTAATGATGAGGACCTTGACTATTACTATTATAATACAGAAAATTGTTATATAGAAGATGGTAATAGATTTGTAATTTCTTGTAGTAGTAGATAAATAATAATTAATGATTGTCAAAGGAAACGACAACTATGTGAAGTATGAAGAAAACTCGCATAGTTGTCTTTTTTTATATCCCCATCTTTGCAATGTCAATCAGGACAAACGGCGCCACGGACTGATTGATGCCATAAATCCGCGGGCATGAAAGACGGTACAATTTAAATTTATTCTAACTATGAAAAAGAATAATTTAAATGAGATAGTTAACGGTGTTGCTTCAGTAGCTTCAACCAAGTCTATTAACGACCAGCAGTGGACAAAGTACCACACTAAAGGTGGACACGGTTTTGCTGCAGAGGATGCCAATGCTCAGATAGACAAATGGTGCGGCAAACGTGTTGAGAAAGTCGGTACGGGCAATACCAAGAACGGTGCAGATCGCATCGTTAACGGAGTGGAGATACAGACAAAATATTACTCAACAGCTTCAAAGTCTGTAGATGCTGCGTTTAAGGACGGTATATATCGTTATTCGGGTCAAGTGTTAGAGGTGACCAAAGACCAATACGAAGACGCGGTGCGCATTATGCGTGGACGTATCAGTAATGGACAGGTACCCGGAGTAACCGACCCCAATATGGCAGAACGACTTGTCATAAAAGGTCACTACACCTATGACGAGGCCGTACGCATAGCAAAAGCCGGCAATCTCGATTCCATAAAGTTTGATATTCGTACACAGGCAGTAGCTTGCGCTTTCTCTTGCGGTCTTTCTTTTGCCATCAATTATGCCACAGCCAAATCTAATGGCGCCAGCCACGAAGAGGCTCTTAAACAGGCTGCGAAACAGGCTGCAAAATCCGGTATTACAACTATGATTACGGGCGTAGCCGCCCAACAACTTCTTCGCACACAGTTTGGGCGAAATTTCGCCGCAGTTGCAAGTAAAGCGATTAAGCCTGCGGTTCAAGCAGCTATGAAAACAGAGGTTGGTAAAACGCTTACAAAGACAGCCACGATTGTTGCAGGAAAACAAGTCACAGGTGCGGCTGCTACCAATGTGCTCACTAAAGCCGCACGCACAAATGCAGTGGTAGCAGCAACAGCAATGGTTGTTACAACAATCCCTGATGCAATAGATCTATGCAGAGGTAAGATTTCCGGAAGGCAATTCGCAGAAAACGCAACTTCTAATGCCGCAAGTGTAGGCGGTGGTTGGGCTGGTGCAAGTGCCGGGGCTGTTATTGGTACCGCAATTTGTCCAGGCGTCGGTACGGTAATTGGAGGAATTGTAGGTGGTATTGGAGGAGGTATCGGAGCTTCATTCGGTGTTAAAAAGGTTTTCTCTATATTCAAGTAACACTCATCTGTTATGCTGCCTAAGGTGTTTGCAGGCTGTTTACCCAACCGTACCCTGTAATATAAGTAATAGTTGTGTTTAATTTAACTTTTGTATCTATGGCTAATGTTCTTAATGAGATTATTTCATCTATTATTTGCGTAGATCCTTGCCTCGTGTCTGGCAAATCAACGATTAAAGCATCAATGACTATTCTTGGTGTTGTATTGGCTCCAGGTGGATTGCCTAGCAAAGTGCTAGGCGGAATCGCTGGATATGCTGTAGGCTCTAAACTTACCAATAAGGTGTTTAAACAACAGTAATTCTTAATTCTAATTTGTCTAACATTTTAATGCCATTTTCTTATGAGAACTGATTTTGACCTTCAATTTCTACAGTACTGTGACAACGAAGATTTAGTTTCACTTTGCAATATCCTCATGTTTGACAACAACGGCAATTTGCGTTTAAGCGAGAGCCTTTCGAACAGCGACAGCTGGCTTGAGTGTTTCCCATGCAAAATGAGAAACATGTGGAAAGACCTTGCATCCGAACTTCAATCCTATGGTGGTAACACCTTGCTAAACGTGTTCCGTAATGGACAAGGCCCCTCATACGAAAGTATTGTCTACGATGTCTGTAAGCGCTTGATGGTTAAGGGAATCTCCAAGCACGACACAGCCGAGGATATGGAACAGAAACTGCTTATCGCGGTTTCCACCAAAGCTATTGGAGAGATGAGCGAGGAACAGGCGCGCGCCATCATGGAGGATTGCGGTATTAAAGGTTACAACCATTCACGCGCAGGGCTTGTTGCAGCTATAATCGCATTACAGATGGTTAATCGCCGGTTGTTCATTGTGGTCATTAACAATGTCATGAGAATGATTGGGCAGATACTTTTGGGACGTGGCATAATGATGGCCGGTATGGGCATTGTTTCTCGTGGGGTAAGCGTCATGTGTGGGCCTATCGGATGGATAATCTTAGGTGGATGGACTGCGTGGGATATGATGGGGCCTGCATATCGTGTAACAGTTCCAGCTGTTATTCAAGTGGCTTATATGCGTGTAAAGTATCAGTCAATGTTGAATGCTCAAAAAGTTGCAGTATGATAAATGCCAAGGATATTATGCACCCCAATGATTTGAAAGCTATGCAGGTTCTTCAGAAAATTCCATGCGTTGATTCAATATGCAGGAGAATAATGGAGTATGGTTACGAGCGTATCTTTCGCGGAGAGAATCTTGCTACAATGGTCAAAGCTACGGCTCAATGTCTGCCACGAGTATTTTCTTTAATGAAGAAGACTGCGGAGTGCATTGGTATTAACACGCCTGAAGTGTACGTGTACAACGACCCAGTGATGAACGCTTTCACTTATGGCGAGACAGTTCCTTTTGTCTGCATTTCAAGTTCATGTATAGAGAAACTTGATGATGAGGAACTTATATGCTTGATGGCTCATGAGTGCGGTCATATACTATGCAAGCATACTTTATACAATAGTGTTGTAAACTTGATTCAGGAGTTCGGGGAACGAATGGGGATTATAACACGTGGTATGTCGCAACCCATATATCTTGCACTCCAATACTGGTCGAGGCAAAGTGAATACTCTGCAGACAGATGTGCGGCTGTTGTCGCAGGAGAAAGTGTCTTTCAACAAATGACTATGAAAATGGCATCGGGTTTGACAGATGTCAAAAATGACTTGTACCAACTTGTTCGTCAAGCGAGAGAGTATAAGGATTTTGAGAATAAGTCTTTATGGAATAAGATTCAGCAAAACTGTCGTATGGCATTTTATTCACACCCACAGATGGTTAACCGAGCTTATGAGATTGACAGATGGAAGATTGGCCATATCTATACCAAACTGCGATGCTCATAATTAACGTTAGTATTCTTTATTTTAGTCAGTTAATTCATTTTACAATAATACTGTTATGGCTATATTAAATAATGTTGCAAATTTATGGACTAGCTTATCATTTAAAGGGAATATTAATAAAATGCGCAAGTGTCTTTTAAATTACCTAAAGAACGAGGGGATTAAGTGTGAGTTTAAAGATGGTTGGATTATTTTTGAATTTAATGACAGCATATACGAAGTTAAATTTTTAGTCGGTAGTAAATGTGCAGAATGTGTAATTGCTTTTGAGATATATGATGAGGCTTACGAAAAGTTGGAACAATATGACAAGACGTTTATTGCAGACAAGGTTAATACGGAATTGGAGAACTATGCGCCCGTATATGCTTACAATGACTCTCTTAAGGTTCGTAGTGCATTTTATTTTACTTCTAAAGCAATAATGCTTAATTTATTTATTAAACATTTTGAAGAATTGAATCAATCAGTTGAGTTAGCAATAGATATCATTAAAGACAAAATAGAGAGTGCTTCAATTGAAGAAGCAAAGAGACCAAAACAGATAGGTTTCTGTATTCCAGAGGCAACGCTTGATACAAATAATGTTGCAGCTATAAGCAATAAGAGGGGTATGTTATGAGAACTATTCCAACAAATGGGAGTCTTAAATAACAGCTATCTTTACATCAACAATAAAGCTCGTCTCTTCTATAGAGACTCTCTCCTATAGGGCCACATTAAAGGGATTCTCTTCGTATATAACATTCAACAATTCACTCGCAATTGATGCATCACATATTCTCATAACATTATTGTCTTCGTTGTTATACCCAAAGAAATTGACGT
>CAYRFX010000080.1:0-8911 GCA_964423665.1 uncultured Bacteroidaceae bacterium
TAAAGCTGGAGCAAGAGAAACTGCGCACACAACAGTTGCTCGAGGAGCTCAAGCAGACAAAAGCCGACAACGCAGCTGAAATAACACGCCTCAAGAAGGAGTTAAAGACCGTGCGTGCCGTGTTGCGCAGCTATGTGATGCAGATTGACTCGCTCAACACAATAAATGAGAATCTGAAGAAAGAGAACAAGCGGGTGAATGAAAAATATCGCGAAGCATCAAAGCAGATTAACGAGCTATCCACCGCAAAAGAGGAACTCACCGAGATTGTAACCCTCGCCTCACAACTCGACGCCATGGGTATAAAGATGGTACCCATAAAGAAAAGCGGCAAAGAGGTTAAAAAGCTGAAAAAAGCGAAACAGCTGGAAATTTCTTTCACAATAACAAAGAACATAACAGCAACAACAGGTAATAAAACCCTTTACCTGCGCATAATGCAGCCAAGCCAGGAGCTGCTCACCAAGAGCATGAGCAACACGTTCACATACGAGAACCGCGAAATAGGTTACTCCATCAGGAAATATATAGAATATACCGGTGAAGAGTTGCCGGTTACAATGTACTGGGATATTGAAGAGTATCTTCAGCCCGGCACATACCGTCTCTACATTTTTGCCGATGGTGTGATGATTGGTTCCAACAATTTTGAATTTGAATAAGTTATGAAAAGAATACTTGTAACAGGCGGTGCGGGATTCATCGGTTCCCATCTTTGCGAGAGACTCTTGAAAGACGGCAACGATGTTATCTGCCTCGACAACTATTTTACCGGCAGCAAAGACAATATTCGTCATCTCATAAGCAACGACCATTTTGAGCTTGTGAGACACGACATCACGCAACCCTACACTGCCGAAGTTGATGAGATATACAACCTCGCCTGCCCGGCATCACCCATACACTACCAACACGACCCCGTAAAGACCATTCAAACCTGCGTGATAGGTTCCATGAATATGCTGGGGCTTGCCAAGCGTGTGGGAGCAAAGATTTTGCAAGCATCAACAAGCGAGGTCTATGGCGACCCCGACATTCACCCGCAGGTTGAGAGCTATTGGGGAAATGTAAATCCCATAGGCATACGTTCCTGTTACGACGAAGGAAAGCGCTGTGCCGAAACACTTTTTATGGATTATCACAGGCAAAACAACCTTCGTATCAAAATTATTCGTATCTTTAACACCTACGGGCCGCGAATGAGCATGAACGACGGGCGTGTAGTGTCGAATTTCATTGTTCAAGCCCTGCGTGGCGATGATATTACAATATACGGCGATGGCAAGCAGACACGCAGTTTCCAATATGTTGACGACCTTGTCGAAGGCATGGTGCGCATGATGGAGACACGCGACAGTTTCTTGGGACCCGTGAATATAGGCAACCCGGGAGAGTTCACAATGCTGGAACTTGCCGAGAAGGTGATTGAGCTCACCGGCTCAAGTTCCAAAATAATATTCAAGCCATTGCCACAGGACGACCCGCGCCAGCGCAAGCCCGATATAACAATAGCCAACAAAGAGCTTGGCGGATGGCAGCCCGAGATTAAGCTCGAAGAGGGGTTGAAAAAGACTATAAACTATTTTGAGAAATTAATTTAACACAAGATAAGCGATGAACATATTAGAACTTAGCGAACAAGAGATTGTACGCCGCGAATCATTGGCAGAGCTGCGCAACATGGGCATTGAGCCCTACCCCGCAGCCGAGTATCCCACAAACGCATTCTCGGTAGATATATTGCAAGAATTCAAAGACGAGGAGGAGCCCCGCGAGGTGTGCATTGCCGGTCGCATGATGAGCCGCCGCGTGATGGGAAAAGCATCGTTCATTGAGCTCCAGGACTCAAAAGGACGCATACAGGTATATATCACCCGCGACGACATCTGCCCGGGCGAGAACAAAGACGCATACAACACCCTTTTCAAACGCCTGCTCGACATTGGCGACTTTGTAGGTATCAAAGGTTTTGTATTCCGTACACAGACAGGCGAAATTACCGTTCATGCAAAAGAACTCACAATCCTTTCAAAGAGCATACGCCCCCTGCCCATTGTAAAATACAAGGACGGTGTGGCATACGACAAATTCGAGGACCCCGAGCTGCGCTACCGCCAGCGTTATGTAGATTTGGTGGTAAACGACGATGTAAAGGAGATATTCATCAAGCGCAACAAGATTTACACATCAATGCGCGAGTATTTCAATACAAAGGGTTATATGGAGGTGGAGACACCTGTATTGCAGTCAATCCCCGGTGGAGCAGCAGCACGTCCCTTCATCACACACCACAATGCATTGGATATTCCCCTTTACCTGCGCATTGCAAACGAGCTCTATCTGAAACGCCTCATTGTGGGTGGCTTTGAGGGTGTTTATGAGTTCTCAAAGAACTTCCGCAACGAGGGCATGGACCGCACTCACAACCCCGAGTTCACCTGCATGGAGATTTATGTGGCATACAAGGACTACAACTGGATGATGACCTTCACCGAGAATATGCTGGAGAAGATTGCAATGGACGTGAACGGCACCACAGATGTAAAGGTGGGCGACAATGTTATCAGCTTCAAGGTCCCCTTCCGCCGTGTAACCATGCTCGACTCCATTAAGGAGTTCACCGGATACGACCTCAACGGCAAGAGCGAGGAGGAGATTTTCGCCATCTGCAAGGAGCTGAAGATGGAGGTTGATGAGACCATGGGCAAGGGCAAGCTAATCGACGAGATTTTCGGTGAGTTCTGCGAGGGCAACTACATACAGCCCACCTTCATCACCGACTACCCCATTGAGATGTCTCCCTTGTGTAAACGCCACCGCAGTAACCCCGACCTCACCGAGCGTTTCGAGCTTATGGTAAACGGTAAGGAGCTGTGCAACGCATACAGCGAGCTCAACGACCCCATAGACCAGGCAGAGCGTTTCCAGGAGCAGTTGCGCCTGAGCGAGAAGGGCGACGACGAGGCAATGTTCATAGACAAGGACTTTGTGCGCGCGCTGGAATATGGCATGCCCCCCACATCGGGTATGGGTATCGGCATGGATCGCCTCGCAATGCTCATGACCGGGCAGACAACCATACAGGAGGTACTGTTCTTCCCGCAGATGCGCCCCGAGAAGAAGGTGCCCAAGGATTCTGTGGCAGCATTTGCAGCCATCGGCGTGCCCGAGGAATGGGTTCCCGTCCTTCACAAAGCCGGTTACAACCTTGTCAGCGACCTCAAAGACGGTAACCCGCAGAAGATACAGCAGGAGATTGGTGGCATAAACAAAAAGTTCAAACTGAACTACACCACTCCATCGGTAAACGACGTGGCAGAGTGGATAAGCAAACTCGCCTGACAACATAAATTATACTCTCTTAGCAGCGTGCGCGCACGCTGCTAAGAGAGATACTTATTCTATATATTAAGAACACTAAACGCTTCTAAATTATGGACCTTACCAATTCCACAGTAGCAATAATGGGTGGCGGTAGCTGGGCTACAGCTATTGCAAAAGTATTGCTAAGCAATGTAGAGAGCATAAACTGGTACATAAGACGAGATGACCGCATCGAGGATTTTAAGAGACTGGGACACAACCCCGCCTACCTCTCATCGGTAATGTTCGATACGAACAGAATAAATTTTTCCTCGGATATCAACAAGATTGTGAAGGAGTCGGATATATTGGTATTCGTTACCCCATCGCCCTACTTGAAGAACCATCTGAAGAAACTGAAAACCGACCTCACCGATAAGTTCATCGTAAATGCCATCAAAGGTATTGTCCCCGACGAGAACCTCATAATATCGGAATATTTCCACAAGGCATACAATGTGCCCTATGAGAATATCGCAGCCATCGCAGGTCCCTGCCACGCCGAGGAGGTTGCGTTGGAGCGTCTCTCATACCTCACCGTGGGCTGCTCGAGCATAGACCACGCAAAGCAATTTGCACAGAAGCTTGCCAATAGTTTCATAAAAACATCGGTGAGCGACGATGTGGTGGGCATAGAATATGGCTCGGTACTGAAAAATATCTACGCCATTGCGGCGGGCATTTGCAGCGGTCTCAAATATGGTGATAACTTCCAAGCGGTGCTTATGTCCAACGCTGTTATCGAGATGAACCGTTTTATAAATGTCATTCACCCCATTGAGCGCACAATCATGGACTCTGTCTATTTGGGCGACCTCTTGGTTACCGGCTACTCAAACTTCAGCCGCAACCGTGTGTTTGGTACAATGATAGGCAAAGGTTACTCTGTGAAGAGCGCGCAGATAGAGATGGAGATGATTGCCGAGGGATACTATGGTGCAAAGTGCATAAAGGAGATTAACGAGCACTACCGCGTGAACACTCCCATCATCGATGCCGTTTATAATATTCTCTACGAGGGTATTTCGCCCGTTATTGAGATTAAATTGCTCACCGATGCATTCAAATAACAATTAAACAAGAAACTAAATTAAAAATATACAATTATGGAAAATATTAAATTGAACATAGACAAGGTTACAGGTTTTGTAACCAAAGAAGAGATTTTGGCATTGGAGCCACAGGTGAAAAAGGCGCAACAGGCGTTGGAAGAGGGCACACTCCCCGGCAACGACTTTCTTGGATGGTTGCACCTCCCCTCGTCGATAACAAAGGAGTTTATTGAGGAGATTAATGCAACAGCTGCCACACTGCGTGCCAACTGCGACGTTGTGGTTGTTGCAGGTATCGGCGGCAGCTATTTAGGCGCACGCGCCGTTATCGAGGCATTGAGTAACAATTTTGCAGCCATGATGCCTGCCAGCGGCAACCCCCGCGTGATTTTTGCAGGACATAACATCAGCGAGGACTATCTGAGCGAGCTCACCACATTCCTTGCCGACAAGAAATTCGGTGTCATCAACATCTCTAAATCGGGAACAACAACCGAAACAGCCCTCGCCTTCCGTCTTTTGAAGAAACAGTGCGAGGAGCAGCGTGGCAAGGAGACTGCAAGCAAGGTTATTGTAGCAATCACCGACGCTGTGAAGGGTGCAGCACGCATCACTGCCGACAAAGAGGGCTACAAGAGTTTCATTATCCCCGATAATGTGGGCGGACGTTTCTCTGTGCTCACACCCGTAGGTTTGTTGCCAATCGCTGTTGCCGGCTTCGACATTGCAGCACTTGTGCAAGGCGCGCAGGACATGGAAAAATCTTGTGCTCCCACCGTTCCCTTTGAAGAGAACATCGCTGCTATGTATGCAGCAACACGCAACGCACTTTATGCAAGCGGCAAAAAGATTGAGATTCTTGTAAACTACCAGCCCAAGTTGCACTTCACATCAGAGTGGTGGAAACAGCTCTACGGCGAGAGCGAGGGCAAGGAGAACAAAGGTATCTTCCCCGCATCGGTAGATTTCACAACAGACCTCCACTCAATGGGACAGTGGATTCAGGAGGGCGAGCGTACAATCTTCGAAACAGTACTCTCTATTGAGAAGCCCAACAGTTCACTCATAGTTCCCGCAGACGAAGAGAACCTCGACGGCTTAAACTTCCTCGCAGGCAAACACGTTGATGAGGTGAACAAGATGGCAGAGCTTGGTACACAGCTTGCACACGTCGATGGCGGCGTGCCCAACATTCGCATCTCAATCCCCGAACTCAACGCATACTACATAGGTCAGCTCATCTATTTCTTTGAGATTGGTTGTGGCATCAGCGGTTATGTGCTCGGTGTCAACCCCTTCAACCAACCCGGTGTAGAGGCATACAAGAAGAATATGTTTGCACTGCTCGACAAACCCGGCTACGAGGAGGAGAGCAAAGCCATACGCGCAAGACTATAATGAATTACAGAGAAATTATAGACCGTTATCTGCAACTGCAATGCCACAAAGCATTGCAGTTGCGTGCTGTATTGTTCGACATGGACGGAGTGCTGTTCGACTCCATGCCCTTCCATGCAAGAGCATGGTCAAAGGTGATGACCGATGCCGGTTTCAAATTCAGCGAGGAGGATGTATATATGAACGAAGGGCGCACCGGTGCCGACACCATAAACACCGCAAGCCTTGCACAATTCGGCAAGCCAAGTACCCCCGAGCAGATTGATACGCTCTGCCGTGCAAAATGCGAGATATTCGACACCTACCCACCCACACCACGCATGAAGGGAGCTCTTGAACTTGTGAAGAAAGTGAAAGAGAGCGGGCTCACCCCAATGATTGTAACAGGCAGCGGCACCCCCACCCTCCTCGGACGCATACAAGAGAATTTCACAGGGCTGTTCGACGAAAATCACATAGTTACAAGCTTTAATGTGAAACGCGGCAAGCCCTACCCCGATCCATATCTGCTGGCATTAGAAAAGGGAGGATTTGCGCCACACGAGGCAATAGTCGTGGAGAATGCTCCGCTGGGTGTAACAGCAGGCGTTGCAGCCGGGCTGCTCACAATAGCAGCCAACACCGGTCCCCTGAACCCCGATGTGCTTTACAATGCAGGAGCGAGCATGGTCTTTCCATCGGTGAAGGCTATTGCCAACGACTGGGAGAACCTTTTGGCAGCTCTCAACAGATAAAAAACATGAAGCAACTCATAAAAAGAATAGATGAAGCATTGAGCCCTCACTACACGCAAAGCGAAGTGAGAGCCTTTGCGCGCATCATAGCCACCGAGTTGCTGGGCTTTTCACAAACAACATACTACCTGAGAGACAAGGTAACGCTCACACCAGCAGACGAAGCAAGGCTCGCCGATGCACTTGCAAGGCTGCAAAAAGAGGAGCCCATTCAATACATTCTGGGCTACAGCGACTTCTGCGACCTACGGTTCAAAGTAACCCCTGAGGTGCTCATTCCCCGCCCCGAAACAAGCGAGCTTGTGCAGTGGATAGAGCAAGAAGCCGGCGTCGCAGGCACTATTCTCGACATTGGTACAGGCAGCGGCTGCATCGCAGTGAGCCTTGCCAAGAAACTGCCCCACACACAGGTAACAGCGTGGGACATATCGCCTGCGGCATTGGAAACCGCACAAGAAAACAGCCGTGCCAACGGTTGCAACGTGCAATTTGAGCAACGCGACATACTCACATACAACCCCGTAGGCGAAAAGTTCGATATAATAGTGAGCAACCCTCCATACATAAAAAACTGCGAGAAACAAACCATGGAAAATAACGTGCTACTGTGGGAACCCCATCTCGCCCTTTTTGTCCCCGACAACAATCCCCTGCTCTTTTACCACGCAATAGCACAAAAGGCACTCACCATGCTCCCCACAGGCGGCAAACTATTCTTTGAGATAAACCGCGAGCACGGAGCGGAAACCATTGCCATGCTGCAAGAGATGAGCTACAGGAACATCACACTGCGCAAGGACTTTGCCGACAATGACAGAATGATTTGTGCTACAAAATAATAAATAACCTATGAAACCTCTCTCCCCTGCCGAAGCACTTAACAAAGCCGCAGCATACTGCACGCTGTGCGAGCGATGCATAAGCGAAGTGAGCAAAAAGCTCACCGCGTGGGGCGTGGTGCCCTGTGAGCAGCAAAAGATAATCGAAAGGCTGAAAAGCGAGGGATTCATCGACGAGGAGCGTTATTGCCGTGCCTTTGTAAACGACAAAGTGCGGTTCAACCGCTGGGGAAGAGTAAAAATCACCGCAGCATTATATGAGAAGCGGTTGCCACGGGAATTTATCACACAAGCAGTTGAAGAGATTGACGAGGAGCTGTATATGCACACTCTGCGCGAGCTTATATCCATAAAACAAAAGGAGTTGAAAGGCGACGACTATGCCACAAAACAGAAACTCATACGCTTTGCCGCATCACGCGGGTTCGAACCGGCAATAATTCTGCAAATAATAAAAGGCACTTATATAGCAAATTACACCAACAGGGCGCATAGCCAATAAGCGCGGTTAATAGTTATTATTCTGTTTGCTCTTTTTGGGTTCTTTCTTGTTTTCTACTTTATTCTTGTTGCCAAAATGTCCTTTAAGCACAATAACACCAAGACCTATTACATTTATTGTAGTAGTAGATAACACAACTCCCATAATAGTGTCCGAGATAAAGCCGTTAGGCGTTATATCAGGGAATAGTACCATAGAAGCACCGTTCATAATTAACAACAAGAATGTTGCTATCAGATATAATGAAATTGTACGAGAAGCCCATCGCTCCAATCTCCTCCTTGCGTGGGTATCTTCCAAAGAGCGTTGCAAATGTAGCAATTTCTCACTGGCTTCTAAAATGCTTTTATCTTGATTATGTGGTAGGACAGATATTAAAGATTCCGCTATATCGGAAAATTTAGTTTTGTTTTTTGGAGGTCTTTCTAAACCAAAGAAAAAAGCCTTAATTGTAATGTATAGCTTATATCCACCGTGCTTCCTCCAAGTAACGGCATCCGTTGTTTTCTTGCCACCTGTTGCAGCATCGAAATCAGAAGAAACTTTTTGCTCGTTACTCATAGTAAACCACTTTGCCAATTATTATTAAAGAAGTCTTTTATCACGTCATTGTCAATAGTGCGATTCCATTGAACATTATCTTCTTTGAATACAGTTTTGTACCACGGACTATCCTTGAGGTGCGACCATTCGCTCAACCTGTTAGCGGATATATTGTAGCACAAATCAACAATTTGAGAAATTTCTTTTAGAATATCTATCTCTTTTAGATATTCTTCTTTTTCTGTAATAGTTAGGCTGGCTGGGATAGTCTCCACATAAGACCTATATGTACGGGGGAATACCGGCCCGAACGGCCAAGCGCGAGGCTCATCGTCGGTGAATAATTGCTTGTTAAATTTAGCCAAACAACGACCATAGCAAATGAATAATATCTTTTGCATTTGCGTTTTATTTAAGATTACCCCGTGTTTATAACAAGATAACCAAGAAATCAATTTGACATATTTACTGCTATCCATA
>CAYRFX010000081.1:0-8736 GCA_964423665.1 uncultured Bacteroidaceae bacterium
GCTATATGAAGAAAAGATAAGAGGGCAACCCTTATTTACTTTTGGGTCACCCTCTCGTTTTGTATATTAATCACCCGATGCCTGAGACACCAAGAGATATAGGGTATATCAAATACCCATCGCCTTTTTCATAGCCTCTATAATCACATCAGCCTTGTCACAAGCGGCTTTATAATCGTCGCGTGTGGGCATTGCAGCCTTTGCCTCCATATAGAACTTAATCTTGGGCTCTGTACCCGAGGGGCGAACAGAAACCTTATTGCCGCTTTCGGTAAAGTACTGGAGAACATTAGAGGTCTCGGGCATATCGAGGTCTGTTACATTGCTATCGCCATCAACAGCCTTCAACGATTTGAAGTCTTTGTAGCAAACCACCTTCTCGCCTGCCATCTCTTTCAAAGGATTTGCACGGAAATTCTCCATCATCTGGCGAATCTCGTCGGCACCGCTCTTGCCGGGCTTAACCACATTCACGGTAATCTCCTTGGAGAATCCATACTCTACATAAATATCCATGAGCATCTCGTAAAGGCTCTTGCCGTTCTCTTTTGCCCATGCCGCAATCTCTGCAATAAGGCTGCAAGCAGAAACAGAGTCCTTGTCACGGCAGAAATCCTCTGCCAAGAAACCGAAGCTCTCCTCACCACCACCAATGTAGCGCATTATACCCTCGTTGTCACGAATAACCTTTGCAATCCATTTGAAACCGGTGTAGCAGTCGAACATCTTTATGTTGTTCTTCTCGGCAATATTCTTGATTACCTCTGTGGTAACAATTGTTTTTACAACAAACTCCTTGCCTGTCATCTTGCCCAATTTTGTATATTGAGTGATGATGTAGTAAAGGAAGATCATGCAGGTTTGGTTACCGTTCACAATAACCCACTCGCCCTTGTCGTCCTTGCAAGCAATAGCTATGCGGTCGGCATCGGGGTCCGATGCCATCACGAGGTCGGCATCAATTTTCTTGGCAAGATTGACAGCCATGGTCATAGCCTCGGCATTCTCGGGGTTGGGAGATATTACGGTGGGGAAGTTTCCATCTTTAACCATCTGCTCCTCTACACAGTGAATATTCTCAAAGCCCCAGCGACGCAAAGAGGCAGGAATAAGCACACGTCCGCAACCATGAATGGGGGTATATACAATCTTCAGGTCCTTGTGTTTTTTAATAACCTCGGGCTCGATAGAAAGTGTCTGCACGCGCTCCAAATATGCATTATCAACCTCCTCGCCGATAATCTCAATGAGAGCAGGGTTGCCCTCGAACTTAATATCCTCGACACGCACCTTCTCTACATTCTCAATGGTTTTAACATCATGGGGAGAGAGCATCTGCGCGCCATCGTCCCAATATGCCTTATAACCGTTATACTCTTTGGGGTTGTGACTGGCTGTAATATTCACGCCACTCTGGCAACCAAGATAGCGTATTGCAAAAGATACCTCGGGTGTGGGGCGCAAATCCTCAAAAAGATACACCTTTATACCATTTGCCGAGAAGATGTTTGCAGTAATCTCGGCAAACAGGCGGCTGTTGTTACGGCAATCGTGCCCCACAACAACAGAAATTTGCTCGCGGTCTTTGAACACCTCATTAAGATAGTTGGCAAGCCCCTGTGTAGCCTTGCCCACCGTGTATATGTTCATGCGATTACTACCGGCACCCATAATGCCACGCAAACCGCCGGTTCCAAACTCCAATTCGCGATAGAAGGCATCGATAAGGGGAGTCTTATCCTCGTTGTCGAGCATAGCCTGAACCTCTTTGCGTGTCTCTTCGTCATAGGCGGGAGAAAGCCACTCGTTAGCCTTCTCTGTTACCATTTTAATTAATTCCAAATCCATAGTTCAATATTTATTGTTTGTTAAATGTATATACAACAAATAAGCTATTCAATATATCGGCAGAAGACTGTTTGGGTTTGTTAATAACCACTCAGAAACAGCCCGCTACCCATACAAAACTTTTAATGGTGCTAATATAAATAATTTATCTTTATTTTGAAAGAGGAAGCAAATATTTATCGCCGGTTTCCTCTATTAATCGTTTTTTATACTCTTGCGGATAGCCCGGGCGAACCACCGTGGCACCAAGCCCGGTAGCGGTGCGCTTAAACTGCCCATTCTCCTCGGGCTTAACAACCAAATCGTTATATTTCACAATTATATACTCGCCGAATTTCTTCCATTCGCGCAAAGCTTCCTCGGCGACATTGCATGAGAAGTCCTTTATTTTCCCGAGCGCATATTTGGGAGCCTCCTGCAAGGAGCGGGCTGCACCGGTTTCAAATTCAACAGCACGCTCATATATATCCTTTTCCACAGCTGTGCGAACACGCACAAGGTCTTTTTCTACAAGAGAGTATTTGGGATATATCATATTGGACACCCAGTTGAACACCCAGAAAGAGGAGTCCCATGAGAATGTTACAGGGTCGGCATTTGCAGCGGAATAACAGGCCGGAACCCTGTCGAGGCAGCAATATACGGGTGTGTAAACAATCATATTGGCATCATCGCAACCAAACCACAGCACACCGCCTATCTCATTGGGAAGGTGGGCACGCATCTGAGCCACAAATGTAAATGCCGACTGGAATGTAGAAATAGGACGCTCGTTAAAATACTCCTTGCCCTCATACTCGAAAGTCAGCGGGGAGAGGCGGTAAGGCATATTATAAATTCCACCGCCCAAGTCCTCGTTCACAGCAAAAGGAGTACCCTCGTAGTGGTCACGCATAGCAGCCTGCACATCTTGCAAAGCGAGTTGTTTTTTAGGCTTGAAATAGAGAGGCATGGGGGTTGCAGCAGCATCGCCCGATGCCCAAGGAAGATACTCATTCATATCGGCATCGGCATACATATTGAAGAAGCTCCATGCACGGGCGTCACACCAGCGCAAAGCACCAAAATCGGGCGGGCAGTATGCCATCGCAAAGCTGAAGTCCTCGTCTTTACCGCTAAAATAACCCTTTTTACGAGCAAATTTAATCACATCTTTTGAGTACATCACATTCTCCTTGTCCTTCATATCAAATTTATGAATGCGTGCCTGATTGGCATGGGCTGCGATACAATCATCTGGAATGCGCACAGCTACCCACACGGTGCCTTTCTCGCTACCCTTGCCTATCATCTCGAGTATCCATGCCTCGTTGGGGTCGGCAATGGAAAAGCTTTCACCCTCGCTGTAATAGCCATACTCCTGCGTAAGAGTGGTCATAACCTCAATAGCCTCGCGCGCGTTCTTTGAGCGTTGCAATGCTATATATATGAGCGAGCCATAGTCTATTATTCCGGTGGTATCTACAAGCTCGTGACGACCGCCGAATGTTGTTTCGGCAATAGCCACCTGATATTCGTTGATATTACCGATTACATTATAGGTAACAGGAGCCTCGGGGATAGAACCGAGATATTTGCCCGTATCCCAGTCATAAACAGGGCGCATCGTACCCTCTGGATTCACCGTTGCCGGATAGTGGGCGAGGAAACCGCTCATACCAAAGCTGTCGGCACTATAAGAGATAAACACCGAACCATCGGCAGAAGCCTTCTTGCCCACCAAAAAATTGGTACACGCAACAGCACCCTGCACAAACAGCGCAACAAGCGCAATTACAGAAAAAAATCTTTTCATAAGAACTTATCTTTTAATATTTTATAACCTTTTCACGTTTCACTTGATTGCCCACCTTGTCGGTAGCTATAATCTTCAAGCTATGCAACCCGCGCGCCACCTTCTCACGCCTCAGATTGCACACAAGCCTCCCACTCTTGCTACTATACTCGGAAAGCACAAACTTCCCATCGATGTAGCACTTATACGAGCCGAGACCGCTCTCCTTATCGACAAGAGTAAAAATCACCTTGCCGTAGCGCCCCCACTCCTTCTCTTTAACAGACTTCAACAGCGGAGCAACGGTATCTACCGCCACGGAATATCTGTCGAGCACAGAAATATCGGCAGTCACATACCCATCGGCACTCTTGCCGCCAACCGCACTGCCCCCTTTTGACGCAAGGCGTTCAATGTAACATTTATCGGCGAATGGGAGCAAATGAGGAGGAATTTCCAGTTCAAGCCTGGCATTATGCCACAAAGGAATTTTCTTATCGCTCAAAATATAAACCGACGATCCTGTGACCGTTACACTGTCGCGCACCTCCACCCAGGCATCATCAAACAGCGCGCCACGAGGAATTGTGAGCGAGCAACCTCCCCTGACAATCTTATTGGTTAAATACCAGGACAGATGATACCCCTGCGGGAACGATTGCGGTATCTCACTGCGCTCACCCTGCACCATAAACAAGCAACGGCTTTCATTGCCGTGATAGTCGCGCAAGCGATACTCCACCTTGTAGAGCCGCTCCTCGCACACATCTATCCACCCGCCCGAGGCATCAGCCGTCAAAGCACGCAGCGGGTTATTGGGCAAAATATATGAGCGCAAGAACCAACCACCGCCGGCAGACAAGCGTTCATAATCCGCCCAAGCGTTTATAAGGCGATTTTCGGAGTATGAAAAATTATCCATTCGCGCAGCAAAGCGCAACGAATCATCTACATATAATTCAATTTCATATATACCATATTTGTTTGTGGTACCGCTCATGTAATCGAGTCCCTTGAGCCCAAAACCCACGCGCCCCCACACCTTCAAAGTATCTGCAACAATACCGTTCTGCACTTTACACACAACAGAAGATGCGGAGCCACACACTGCGCCACGCCCTGCTTGCGGATAGAGAGCCACAGCTTGCGCCACGGGAGCTCTTTTATCGGTTACAATACCTTTATAGAACTGCAACGGGTTATATAGCTGCTCACCATCGGGCGAACGAACTTCGAAATGCAGATGCGGACCAAACGAATAGCCCGAATTACCGGCATAGGCAAGAACCTCGCCACGCTTTACGGGAAACTCCCCTTCTGCAAATGTCATATCTACAGTAAAACACTCATCGGCATACTGACGAGCACGCACTGCCTTTTCAACCTCGGCGGGGAACTTCTGCAAATGCCCATAAACAGTCATATAACCATTATCGTGCATAACATACAAAGCCCTGCCATAACCGCCATATTGCACTTTTGCCCGAGCGATATACCCATCGGCAACCACACTTATCGGCTTGCCCTCAACGCCCTGAGTCTTAAAATCGAGCCCCGCATGAAAATGATTGCTTCGCAACTCGGCAAAATTACCGCTCAAAAAGTGCTGAAAGCCGAAAGGAGGAATAAACAACTCATCGGCAGCTTGCCCTTTGACGCCAACCACCGACAGCAGAAGTATATAAAATATTAAAAACCTTATCTTTATCATAAAAACCAAACCGAATGCGAAGATAAAGAAAAAATAGAATATAACAGCTATCTCGCCACACAAAAAGCTACAAAGAAAAAAAGCCGTTGAAAATGCAAAATAAGCATCACTTTTTTTGTTAATCCGCTCGGCTTTTAATATCTTCGCAGTATAAAAGAATTTAAGGCAGATAAATGAAATTAAGTATCATAGTACCGGTTTACAAAGCGAGGCGACACCTGCAAAATTGCATAGAAAGCATATTGCAGCAAACCTACACCGACTATGAACTTATCCTTGTAGATGACGGCTCGCCCGATGGCAGCGGCACCGTGTGCGACAGATATGCGCAAGAGTGCGAAAAGGTGCGTGTCATACACAAAAAAAACGGGGGACTATCGTCGGCACGCAACGCCGGCATCGCTGTTGCAAAAGGAGAGTACATCACATTTGTAGATGCCGATGACATTGTGGCATCGGGCACATACTACTATAACATGCGCATATTGCTCTCCAATCCCGACATTGACATAATAGAATACCCTGTAAATATTCACTACGAATCGCCGCAAAGCCGGATAATCTCATTTAAGCCCGAAAAAATCACCGGCAACAGAGAAATTTTCACCGACTGGATTAAACGCAAAGGCTACTCACATGCCTTTTCGTGTAACAAGATATTCCGCAGCGACCTTTTCGCCTTTATACGTTTCCCCGAAGGCGAAGTCTTTGAGGACCTCTACACCACACCGATGCTTTATGAAAGCAGCGATTGTGTATATTATTCCGATTGTGGTTTCTATTATTACATTAACCACAAGGAGAGCATATCAAACAGTTACTCATTCAAAACAAGATTCCACCTCTACCGCAACACTGTAAATCTATACAAAAAAACAAAGGACGAGTATAAGATGGAACAGGAAGCCAATGAGATGTTGCTCACATGCGCCGACAGGCTCACCGACCTTTTACGTTGCAGCGATGGCGAGAAAGAACAATATAACCTTGCCTTGGAAATGTTGCGCGACGAAAAGATAGACCTTAAAACACTCTATCACATGAACATTCCCGTGCAACAGAAAATAAAATATATAACACTCTCACTATTCGGCACAGCCGTGCACAGCCGCCTACACGCAATGATTCACCACAAACTATGCTAACATAAACAGAGCAAGCATATGTTTCTTTCAATAGTCATACCACACTACAACCTGCCGCAGACTCTTCTGAAAAGATGTATCGACAGTATATCAGCAACAGAACTGCCCCCGGATTGCTATGAAATAATCATCATTGACGACGGCTCGGCAACACCGCCCCGATGGGTAAATGAAACATATCCCACCCTCGATATTAAATTAATAGAAAACAAGCACAACTGCCAAGGAGCCGCACGCAACACGGGCATAGATACCGCAAAGGGCGAGTACATACAATTTGTTGATGCCGATGATACTCTGCAAAACAACAATGCCATGCAGCAGTGCATGGAAATTCTCGAACAGGAACGCCCCGACATTCTGCGTTTCAACTACCGCACGTGCCCAAAATACAAAGCAGAGAAAAGGAGAGTGCTGAAAAATACAAAATTCGGTAACACAATAAGCGGAGCCGTATATATGGCAGAGAACAATCTGCCTGCAAGCGTGTGCTGCTATTTTACAAAGAAAGAGTTGCTCACAAAGAAAGAGATACGCTTTACGCATGGTTTATACCACGAAGATGAGGAGTTCAGCACTATAGTTCACTTTCACGCAAAGACACTCATAGAGAGCAACGCGCCAATATACAACTACTGCATAAGGAGAAATTCAACCACAACCGCCACAACAAATGATATGGTGGAGAAACGCCTCAAAGACCGAATGACCGTGCTTAAAAAGCTATCGGCATTCAGGGAAACAGCAAACAGCAACAGCATACAAAAGAAGGCACTGCGCCGCAAGCTCACAACCCTCACCGTAGATTTCATCATAAACCACTTGTTTGCAGGGAATAGTGCCACAAAGATATACAACTTATGCACAGAACACTTAGCACCCTTTATGCTATATCCGATAGAAAAAGGGGATTTTGGTTATAAGTTCAAGATATTCCGCAAGCTGGCAAACAGCAAAACAGGATTACGCATATTGCGCCTCATAGTACCAAGTTACAACAAACCCTCAAAAGCATGAAGATACTGCTAATAGGCGAATACAGCAACGTACATTGGACACTTGCCGAGGGGCTCCGCTCTCTTGGGCACACCGTGTGCGTCGCAAGCAATGGCGACTTCTGGAAAAATTACAAACGCGACATATCACTCACACGCAGCAATGGTAAATTAGGCGGCATAAAGCTACTGCTAAAAACCCTATTCACACTGCCACGCCTGCGAGGCTATGATGTTGTGCAAATCATAAACCCCATGTTCTTGGAACTAAAAGCCGAGCGCATCGCCCCCATATATCGCTACCTGCGCAAGCACAATAAGAAGATATTCTTAGGCGCGTATGGAATGGATCACTACTGGGTTAAGGGCTGTACAAGCACACCACGCATATTCCGATATTCCGACTTCAACATCGGCAACACACCAATATCCAACAGCTACACCAAAGAGCAGATTGCCGACTGGTCTGATACCCCCAAAGCACACCTAAACAAAATGATAGCCCGGGACTGCAACGGCATCATTGCCGGGCTTTACGAATACCATGCCGTATATGAAAATGAATTCAAAGAAAAACTCACATATATTCCATACCCCGTTCCACAGGGAGAAGCCACTGGGACACACGATGGGAAACGAAAAATAAGATTCTTCATAGGCATAAACAAGGAACGCAGCACATACAAAGGCACAGATATAATGCTGCGCGCGCTTGAGCGCATTGTGCACGACTATCCCCAACGATGCGAAATATTAAAAGCCGAGAACGTGCCATTTGCACAATATCAGAAAATGATAGACAACTGCGACGTTCTCCTCGACCAGCTATACGGCTACTCCCCCGCCATGAACGCACTTCTTGCAATGTCAAAAGGCAAGATTGTTGTAGGAGGAGCCGAAGAGGAATATTACAGATTCCTGGGCGAAGAGAATATGCGCCCGCTTGTAAACGTTACGCCCACTGAAGACGATGTTTACAATAAGCTAAAATTACTTATAGAACACCCCGAGGAGATTGCCCGCATGCAACAGGAGTGCGCAACAATTGCACAAAAACACCATTCACCCCGCAAGGTGGCGGAACAGTATCTCAAGTTCTGGGAGGCAAAATAAATTTATTTTTAGAAAATAATTCCCAATACATTTGCATATTTGAGAAAAGCACATTACCTTTGCATCGCAAAATAAGGGTGCAAGCACTTCCAACCGGAAGTTTGGGTGAGTGGCTGAAACCAGCAGTTTGCTAAACTGCCGTACGGGTTA
>CAYRFX010000082.1:0-8668 GCA_964423665.1 uncultured Bacteroidaceae bacterium
TACTTCTTCGTCATTTTACAATATGCCTATTTGCTAACAAAGTTATAAATATCTCCACGAAACCGCCAAATTTTTCCAATATATTTTTTAATATATTCGCACTTTACCGCAAATATAATATTAGACCCGGCATTATTTACAAAATACCCTCTCGAAACCGAGAGGGTATTTTGTAAATATTTCTTGTTATGCCATAGCTTTGAGCGCACCGCTCTTTGCCATCTGCGTTTCAGCATACGCCTTTGATATCACACATGTTTTTTCACCGCTTGAAGGCATCTCAAACATTTTATCCTGCATTATCGCCTCCACTATCGAGCGTAAACCTCGTGCACCCAATTTATACTCTACAGCCATATCCACGATATAATCAAGGGCATCGTCATCAAACGCAAGCTCCACGCCGTCCATCTCCATTAGCCGCACATACTGCTTTATTATGGAGTTTTTCGGTTCGGTGAGAATATTGCGCAATGCGCTGCGGTCAAGCGGACGCAAAGAGGTGAGAATGGGCAAACGACCCACAATCTCGGGTATAAGACCAAACGAGCGCAAATCCTGCGGCGTAACATACTGCATCATATCGCCTTTGTCTATCTTGAAATTATTCTGCACCGAGTTGTAACCAACAATATGAGTGTTCAACCTCTGGGCAATTTTCTTTTCAATGCCATCAAATGCACCGCCGCAAATAAACAATATATGCTTTGTATTCACGGGAATCATCTTCTGGTCGGGGTGCTTGCGACCGCCCTGCGGGGGTACATTCACCACCGAGCCTTCGAGCAATTTCAAAAGACCCTGCTGCACGCCCTCGCCACTCACATCGCGGGTGATGGAGGGGTTATCGCTCTTGCGCGCAATTTTGTCAATCTCATCTATAAAAACGATACCGCGCTCGGCCTCCTCCACCTTGTAGTCGGCAACCTGCAACAGACGCGTGAGAATACTCTCAATATCCTCGCCCACATAACCAGCCTCGGTGAGCACCGTGGCATCTACTATGGTGAAAGGCACTTTAAGCAGACGAGCAATGGTGCGAGCAAGAAGGGTTTTTCCGGTACCAGTACTTCCCACCATCACAATATTGCTCTTTTCTATCTCCACATCGTCGCCGCTGTCGCGCTGCAACAGACGCTTGTAGTGGTTATATACAGACACGGCAAGGGCGCACTTTGCAGCATCCTGCCCTATCACATATTCATCAAGAAAAGCCTTTATCTCCTTGGGCTTGGGCAGTTCTGCCATCTCAAAATCGCTTTTTGGCAGAAGCGACTCTTCACGCAAGATATTATGCGCCTGTTCCACGCAATCGTTACAGATGTATCCGGTCATTCCGGTCATCAGTAACGCCACCTGGTCCTCGGTTCTGCCACAAAAGCTGCAACGTTTCTTATTCTTATCCGCCATACTTATTTTTTACGGGAAAGCACATTATCAATCATGCCATATGCCTTCGCCTCCTCGGCTGTCATCCAATAATCGCGGTCGCTGTCGGCCCACACCTTATCAAAAGGCTGATGGCTGTGATCGGCGATAATTGTATAAAGTTCATTCTTCAACTTCTGAATCTCACGAGCAGTAATCTCAATGTCGCTCGCCTGCCCTTGCACGCCGCCCAATGGCTGGTGAATCATCACACGGCTGTGGGTGAGAGCAGAACGTTTACCCTCGGTTCCCGACACCAGCAGCACGGCTGCCATGCTTGCCGCCATACCTGTACAGATGGTTGCCACATCGCTGCCAATGAACTGCATTGTGTCATAAATGCCCAACCCTGCATACACAGAGCCACCGGGCGAGTTTATATAGATAGAAATATCCTTGCTATTATCTACCGAGTCGAGATAAAGAAGCTGCGCCTGCAATGTGTTTGCAGTGTAGTCGTCAATCTGTGTTCCAAGAAAGATGATTCTATCCATCATCAAACGAGAGAACACATCCATCTGGGTTACGTTCAACTGACGCTCTTCCAGAATATAAGGGTTAAGATACTGCGACTGCACTTTAAGCACATCATCGAGCACCATGCTACTCATTCCCAAATGCTTGGTGGCATATTTTCTAAAATCATCTTTCATAATCACACAGTTTTATATTCTTCTTTTATTATTTATCGTTCTCGGCGAGCTTTTTGTTGAAGTCCTCAACAGAAATCTGCTCCTCATTCAATGTAACAACACCCTTGATAGCCTCGATGAGCTTTATATCAACGGCACGATTGATAAGAGCCTCGCGTGTCTTCTCCTGCTTGAGCATGCCGCTTGCATAGTTCTCCAAAAGGTCCTCGGGAACGTTGCCCATGCCATACTGCATAAACTGGTCGCGTGTAGCAGCCTTTGCAACGGCAAGAACATCGTTGTCGTCAATCTTAACCTCGAATTTCTTTGCAAGCTGCTCCTTGATGAGATGCCAAGAGAGTTCTGTGATGCTCTTCTGGAAATCCTCCTCGCTGATACTCTCGGCACCCTCTGCCTTGTTCATCTCCATGATGCGACGCAAGAGAGCCTCGGGGAACTCCATCTTACCGATGCGCTCCATGAGATATGCGCGTGTGTCGAGCAAGAGTTTGTAATCGCTATCCACTGCAAAACGCTCTGCAAACTGCTCGCTGATTTTTGCGCGGAACTCCTCCTCGCTCTTAACGGTATCCTTGCCAAATGCAGCATCGAACACATTCTGGTTAATCTCGCTTGCAACGAAACGTGTAATCTCGGAGATTGTGAATGTAAATTCACCTGCGTGAGCAGCAACCTCGCTCTTCTCAATCTTCAAGAGAGAGGCAAGCTCAGCCTCGCTGCCATCAAATGCAGTTGTGGGGTTGAATGTGATTACATCACCAACCTTTGCACCTGCAAAGAGAGCTTTCTGCTCCTCGTTCTTCATATATGTGGGCATCATAACCGCATCTTTGACGCTGATACCTTCCTCTGTTGCCTCAACGAGCGAGCCTTTCAACATATCCTTCTCCTCATAGCTTTCAACCTGCTTGTACTCACCACAACGCTGAGCATAAGCCTGAACCTGCGAGTCAATCATCTCTGCTGTGGGCTGAATCTTGTAATACGCGAGTTTATCGGCAGCTGTGAGTGTTGCATCGAACTTGGGAGCAAGAGCTATTTCAAACTCAAAAGTAAACTCCTTGTCGTTTACCATATCGATAGACGCCTGTTGCTCCTCGATGGGAAGAGGCTCTCCAAGCATATCCACCTTATTCTCTTTGATATACTCAAAGATTTTTGTCTGCAAGAGTTTGTTGATCTCCTCGGCCTTCACCGCTGTTCCATATTGTTTCTTAACAAGACCCATGGGAACCATGCCGGGACGGAAACCGGGGATATTTGCCTTTTGGCGAATTGTTTTCAGTTGTTTCTCAACCAAAGAAGCATAATCGGCTTCTTGAATTTTCACTGTCAGAATTGCGCTTGTAGCGTCTGAGTTTTTAAATGTAAATTCCATATATATAATTTTATATTAATATACTCTACCCAATTTAGGCTTGCAAAATTACAACTTATTGAGGAGATTATCAAAAAAAATCCTCTTTTTGCTCATTTTTAACTCAAAAAAAGAGGCAAATACAGAAAAAGAAGCATACAAAATTATTAAAAAACAGAAAAGGCGAGGTTGCTATTTTACCAATTAGCAACCTCGCCTCATTCTGTCCGAATATTTTTCAGTCTATCTGGAACTCACGCTTGCGAAGCACAAAATCGCGTCCAAGATACTTTTCACGCACAACAGGGTTCTCGGCAAGCACCTCCGGTGTTCCTTCAAAAAGAATCCTTCCTTCGAAGAGAAGGTATGCACGGTCGGTAATACTCAGAGTCTCTTGTACGTTGTGGTCGGTGATGAGAATACCTATATTTTTATCCTTCAACTTCCACACAATATACTGAATATCTTCAACCGCAATGGGATCGACACCGGCAAAAGGCTCGTCAAGCATTATAAATTTGGGGTCGATTGCCAAGCAACGGGCAATCTCGGTACGGCGACGCTCGCCACCCGACAGACGGTCGCCAAGGTTCTTACGCACCTTTTGGAGACGAAACTCCTCTATAAGACTTTCAAGTTTCTCCTTTTGATACTCCTTGGGCTTGTTTGTAAGTTCAAGCACCGACGCAATATTATCCTCTACCGTCATCTTGCGAAAAACGCTTGCTTCCTGGGCAAGATATCCAACACCGATGCGAGCACGCTTATACACAGGAAAATCTGTAATCTCCGTGTCGTTCAAAAAGATTTTACCATCGTTTGGCACCACAAGCCCCGTTGTCATATAAAACGAGGTGGTCTTGCCCGCACCATTGGGCCCCAACAGCCCCACAATCTCTCCTTGTTTAACATCAAAGGAGACATTGTTCACCACCGTACGCTTGCCGTAACGTTTAACTAGATTTTCGGTGCGCAGCACCATACGCTCGGCAACGGGGGATATATTCTCATTTTCAGCAAATGCAACCATTGTCTTTCAGGGAAAAATTTATGTGGCGAAGATAATGCAATTTTAGTTTCCACCCAACATTTGCGCACAAGTTTTGGAGGAAGTACCACATTTTAGAGCATCGGCACATGCCATTTTATGATTTTCAATTGTTCAATAACCCTTTTTCAAAGCCAAAAAAGCATAAAACGGAGGAGATGCAGTGTTATTGACAGAGAAAAATCGTATCTTCGCGCAGAAAACAGAAAGACAGATGTTTATTGCAAAATCAATAAAGACATTCGGCAGATACCTCATTCTGATGCGCCGGGTATTCGCCCGCCCCGAAAGCGGCAGAATATTCATGCGCCAGACCATGCGCGAGATATTCCAGCTGGGAATAGACTCCATACCCATCGTGTTGCTCATCTCGTTCTTCATAGGTGCTGTCATATGCATTCAAATGAAGCTCAACATTGAGAACGCATGGATGCCCAAGTTTGTGGTAGGATATGCCACGCGTGAAATCATGCTGCTTGAATTCTCCTCATCAATCATGTGCCTTATTCTTGCCGGCAAGGTGGGTTCAAATATAACATCGGAGATTGGCACCATGCGTGTAACGCAGCAGATAGACGCATTAGAGATAATGGGAGTAAATTCGGCAAATTTCCTTATAATGCCGAAAATTGCCGCGCTCATAACCATGATACCCATTTTAGTGATATTCAGCATTGTGGCAGGCATTGTCGGTGCATACGCAATAGGATCCTTCACCGGTATCATGACGCCGGACGACCTCACCTGCGGCCTGCAATACGAATTCCAGCAGTGGTACATCTGGTGCAGCATTATAAAAGCAATATTTTTTGCCTTTATAATAACATCTGTGGCGTCTTTCTACGGATATACTGTAGAGGGCGGCTCCATTGAGGTGGGAAAGGCTAGCACAGATTCCGTGGTAAGCTGCAGCGCACTCATTCTGTTTGCCGACATTGTATTAACCCAACTATTGATGCAATGATAGAGATAAAGAATATATACAAGCAGTTTGGCAGCCAAAAGGTGCTCAACAACATAAACGCAACCTTTGAAGATGGCAAAGCAAGCCTCATTATAGGACAGAGCGGTGCCGGAAAGACGGTGCTTCTCAAATGCATTGTAGGATTGCTGGATCCCGACCAGGGGAAGGTCCTATATGACGGACGAAACGCGCTTACCTTCAACAAGAAAGAACGCCATCTGCTGCGCAGAGAGATGGGCATGCTGTTCCAGAATGCAGCCTTGTTCGATTCCATGAGCGTGCTGGAGAATGTAATGTTCCCGCTCGACATGTTCTCCTCAAAGACATATAACGAGAGGCTTAAACGCGCCCGATTCTGCTTGGAGCGTGTGAACCTGCTCGACGCACAGGACAAAAGCCCCGAAGAGCTATCGGGAGGCATGCAGAAACGCGCAGCCATAGCCCGCGCAATAGCATTGGAACCCCGCTACCTCTTCTGTGACGAACCAAACTCCGGGTTAGACCCCAAGACTTCGCTTATTATAGACGAGCTGATACACGGAATCACTAAAGAATATGGAATAACAACGATAGTGAACACCCACGACATGAACTCGGTGATGAACATTGGCGACAAAGTGATTTTCCTCGCCGGGGGTGAAATTTCGTGGGAGGGCAGCAAAGATGGGATACTGCACAGCGACAACAAACTGCTGAACGACTTCCTTTTCTCGAGCGAAATATTAAGAAGAGTGGCAAATGAAAAATAGAAAAGAGGCCGACCCTGATAAGTCTATACGACTTAGATGTCAGCCCCTTATGGCATTATATTATATTATTTTATTTTTGCCTTATAAATATATTCATAGGAACACCGGTAAATTTCCAACGCTCGCGTATTTTGTTCTCCAGAAAACGCTTATAGGGCTCGCGCACATACTGTGGCAGGTTGGCAAAGAAGAGAAACGATGGAACTCGTGTCTCATGCAGCTGCATACAGTATTTTATCTTTATATATTTACCCTTAATCGATGGTGGCGGATAAGCCTCGATTATAGGCAACATCTCTTCATTGAACTTGGCTGTGGAGATCTTAGTCTTTGAGTTGAGATATACCTCCTTGGCGGTCTCGAGAACCTTGAACACACGTTGCTTGGTTACCGCCGATGTGAATATTATGGGAAAATCAACAAAGGGGGCAACGCGCTGGCGTATGGCATTCTCAAAGAATTTCTGCACCTTCTCGCTCTTATCCTCCACAAGGTCCCACTTATTCACCACCACAACAAGGCTTTTTTGATTGCGTTGTATGATGGAGAAGATGTTAAGGTCCTGAGACTCGATACCTCGTGTGGCATCTATCATAAGAATACACACATCACTATTCTCAATAGCGCGGATAGAGCGAAGCACCGAGTAATATTCTATATCCTCGCTCACCTTGCCCTTCTTGCGAATACCTGCGGTATCAACCAAATAGAAATCGAAGCCGAACTTTGTGTAACGTGTGAGAATAGAATCGCGAGTGGTACCTGCAATATTTGTTACGATATTGCGTTCCTCGCCCAGGAACACATTGATAATGGAGCTCTTGCCGGCATTGGGACGGCCCACAACCGCAAAGCGGGGAATATTCTCCTCGGGGCTCTCTTCGGCATCTTTGGTGAATTTTGAGATTATAAGGTCGAGCAGATCACCTGTTCCACTACCATTGGCAGCCGATATACAATGCATATCACCCAAACCCATACTATAAAACTCGGCAGCGGCATACTGCATCTCATATGTATCCACCTTGTTGGCTACAACCAGTACAGGTTTCTTGCTGCGACGGAGCATAGAGGCAAGCTCGCTGTCAAGGTCGGTGAGACCATTCATGGCATCAACCACAAAGAGAATTACATCGGCCTCTTCCATTGCGAGTGTTACCTGCTCACAGATTGCCTCCTCAAAAACATCATCAGAGTTTTTTACCCAGCCGCCTGTATCTACGAGCGAGAACTCCTTGCCACACCACAGACAACGACCATATTGACGGTCACGGGTGGTACCGGCTTCGTCGGATATTATCGCCTGCTTCGTCTCGGTGAGACGATTAAAAAGAGTCGATTTTCCCACATTAGGGCGACCCACTATCGCTACTAAATTTCCCATAATCTTAATCTTTTTGGTCGTAACCGAACCTGCGCAACTGTTTGTTACTGTTACGCCAGTCTTTATCGACCTTTACATATATTTCCAAGAATATCTTCTTACCAAAGAACTTTTCGAGCTCGCGGCGAGCATCGGTGGCTACACGCTTGAGCGCAGCTCCTTCGTGCCCAATGATAATACCCTTCTGCGAATCACGTTCCACATATATTATGGATTTTATATATATGCTGCCCTCCTTCTCCTTGAAATACTCACACTCTGCCTCGCACACATAGGGTATCTCCTTGTCGTAGTGCAAAAGTATCTTCTCGCGTATAATCTCGGTTACAAAGAAGCGTGCAGGCTTGTCGGTGAGCTGGTCCTTGTCAAAATAGGGGGGAGAAGGGGGCAGAAGCTCCATAATACGCTTCATCAACACATCTACACCGAACTTTGCCTTTGCCGAGATGGGCATAATCTCTGCCTCGGGCAGTATTGTGTGCCACATTTCCACCTTTTTCACAAGTTCCTGCTGATTGGCAAGGTCTATCTTGTTAATAAGCACAATGATGGGCACATCGAGCTTGCGCACCTCGTCTATAAAGTCACTATTCTTATCGGGCGTCTCCACCATATCGGTGACATAGAGCAATACATCGGCATCACGAAGAGCCGAGCGCGAAAAACGCAACATTGCCTCCTGTAATTTGTAATTGGGTTTCAACACACCCGGGGTATCAGAAAACACAATCTGCGCATCATCGGTATTCAAAATACCCAAAATACGATGGCGTGTTGTCTGCGCCTTAAAGGTGGCAATAGATATACGCTCCCCCACAAGAAGATTCATGAGGGTGGATTTTCCCACATTGGGATTGCCCACTATATTTACAAATCCTGCTTTATGCATAAAACATTGTTCTTATAAACCTTGCAACAAGGAGAAATACAAGAAAAAACGCACCATTGCCATGCAAGGTGCGTTTTACTTACTTACAAAAACTACCCGCACCGACCATCGGAGGGCGCGGCTCCGCGGTTATTTTAGATCGCAGCCTCTTTCTCGATAGCCAACTTACCTCTGTAATAACCACACGCACCGCATA
>CAYRFX010000083.1:0-8321 GCA_964423665.1 uncultured Bacteroidaceae bacterium
TTAAATATCAATCATTTCAAAGAACTATTTCGATTTTTTAGTGGACACTAATGAAACACTTTAGTAAAAGAAATATTGATAGACAATAAGGATTTAGTCTTTATTGCGATTAAACAACGTGCAAAATTTGAAGGGTGGCTCAAATTTGAGCTATCACGCAAATTATCGAAGTATTATTCTGATTTGAAAGTTGAACCACCTTATCCAAACGACAAAAATCAGCATGCCGATATTTTTGCTAATAATGCTTTTATAGAATTGAAAACTCCAAATACGAATTATAGATTTGATAATTGTAATTCTTGCACTAGGCCTATTACCAAAAATATAACATCTATCATTGTTGATATCAATAAATTAAAAACTATTGAAAAGAGCAATAAGTATATTGCATTTGTCCTCTTTCCTGTAGATGAAGAAAAACGATATTTAGAGCATATCAAAAGAATAGAAGATGAAGGCGGTGTTGAACTTGTAATGCAAACTATAAAAATAAACAATGTTCCATTATTGGTGTGTTCAGCAAAAGTTTAATAATTACAACTTATCTCTAAGGATTACATAGAAACTCTTTTCGAGGAGTAATACAATATCTCAAAGCCTTTAGTTGACAACAGTTGGCGATAATACGCAAGAAAAATCGTATCTTTGCATTAGAAATCATTTGGAACTCAAATGCGGTAAGAGGCTGAATACAAATCACTTCAATTTGGTTTCTACCGAAACTTGAAAATGAGTTTGAAAAGCGCGGTACAACACGTATATCGAAATCGTTGATTTTCAACACGATGAATTTGTGAGTATTTTCCGTGTCATTGTGAAAATGCGAGTTGTACCGATTAAGAGGCTAAAACGCTTTCAATCAATAGTGTAAATGTGTTGCATCGGGAAACAGCAGTTAGCTAATATACTTATAGTCAATGCATTATCAAATTTAATACAAAGCGAATAGAAAGGCACAGCACCCGAAAGGGTGCTCCCTTTCGCAACTCTCATCTCTGCACTCTCATCTCTGCACTCTCACCTCAACCTGTCTTTTGTGCAACCTTGTTTGCCGGCTACCTTCGTACCCGACCAAACAATGCAATACTATGGAATTGAAGCTTATTACCTATGTATCGCAGACGGTAATGTTTACATCGGATATAAACACTCTTTTTTACTCCACTGACCTTGATAAGGTTATAGTGGAAGTATATATACCAAAGGAAAACTACAAGTATCTGCTGAAAACCACTCTTTATGCGACAAATGGGCAGGTTGCTCTGTATGATGTCAGGGAGTTGGTGGAACAGTATATGCGTGAACAGATGATTGCTTACCTCGAATTTGGCGTAGAGGTTTATAATGAGGGTGGAGAAGCCGTTGTTATTACCGCTTTCAAGGCTCTTTACTGCTCCTTCAAGCCTACATTAGGAGCGGTGAATTATACGAGATACAATTTCCTTACATCGCAACGGACAAAGTTTTTGGATTTCTTTGTATGCTATGAGGATGATTTATTGTACTATGCAGAGGCAGGCGAGAATACATCTTTTTCTTTGACTTTTGTATATACTACTAAAGAGGGACACTAATGATAATTACATAATCATTACCTACTATAAATCAAAGTATAGCCACCTTAATCACTCCATCCAACTTATTTTCGAAAACACGATAGGCCTCCTCTATCTCACTCAAGGGGAATCGTTGGGTGATGAGTGGAGTGGTGTCAATCTTTCCCTGCTCAATCAGGCGAAGGACTTCCTCGCAATCGCATCCATCCACGCCCCCTGCCTTGAAGGTAAGGTTCTTGCCGTACATTTCGGGTAAAGGAAGAATCTGAGGTTGGTCATAGAGGGCAACCACCGTAACAATGGCATTCGGACGGGCGCACTCCCACGCCAAGCGGAAGGTGTCATCAGCACCGGCAACTTCCAGTACTCGGTCGGCTCCGCCATGGTCGCTATTCTTCAGAACGAAATCCTTGCAATCTTCGGGAATGGTAAGCAATACGGTGGGGTAGTGCGTTTGCACGAAGCGTCGTCTTTCTTCTGACTTTTCGCATACAATGATGCGTTTGGGTTGCTTCAACATCACACAAAGCAAGGTGCAGATGCCCGTGGGTCCTGCTCCTATTATCAACACGGTATCGTCTTCTGTAATTTCAGAAATACGAGCTGCCCAAAAACCGGTTGCCAATACATCGCCCACAAACAACGCCTGTTCATCGGTTACACTATCGGGAATACGATTGAGTCCTTGATTAGCTAAGGGAACGCGCACATATTCTGTCTGTCCGCCATCGATACGGCATCCCAACGCCCAACCGCCATTCGGGTCGGTGCAGTTGTTTACATAACCATTCTTGCAGAAGAAACACTCTCCGCAGAAGGTCTCTACATTTACTGTTACTCGGTCTCCTGGCTTTACATTAGTGACATCAACACCAACCTCTTCGACCACACCCACCATTTCGTGTCCAACCGTAATGCCTGGCACCGCACGCGGTACACTTCCATGCTTGATATGCAGGTCGCTTGAACAGATGCTACTCATTGTCACACGAACAATGGCATCGGTAGATTCTATCAATGTAGGTTTTGGCTTCTCCACCAAAGCGAATTTTCCTTTTTCTATGTATGTGTATGCTAACATAATTGTCTATTATATCATCAACATTATTCGCCATTCTGCCGGCTGCCTTTGGCGAGCCTTGGCTGTACTCGTTGCAAAACACTAAAGCACGCTTTGTGTTTCACTCGTTTGCACAAGCCTTGACAAACATTTGCCTTCTTCTTCCTCCTCCTCGCTCGGCATAATACAAGTAAGCTTTATTCTGCTCTCGCTCGTTCGTCGGTTCTGGCTTGCGAGGCTGTATTCGTATAAATCTTCATAAGCAATAGTATCTATCATTAAACTAATAGTTACCGATGTAATGTCGGGATTGCTTTTATTATAAAGATTTTTATAACACAAATCTACTCATTTCTTTCTTTTGACGGAATACTTCAAGCGAAAAAACATGATGTAAAAGTTCTGTTTGGCTCTTTTATACATGTATTTCATATAATCCGCCCCTTATTACGGAAAAATTCTCACATCTTTCACAATGATTGAAATTACAATCATTATATATTTACTGCCCTAGAACAGCTTTGTTTCACGAACTTGCTTCGGTTCTGCAATGCAATCCGGCTGAAAATATAGAAAAACTTCTTAAGCAGTGTATAAAACCGCAAACTGCAACGCGCAGATTTTTAATATGTTATTCTAAAAGAAATAACTCTAAATAACATTGTTCTAAATAATTTTAAGAAAAGTACAGAAAATAATAAACGAATAGCCTTTTGAAGTTGTTCTATAAACAAAGAATAAAAAAATAAGTACTATGGACGAGGTGAAGAGAATGTTGTTGAATAGTCAGAGCGAATTGTTTCGTTATGCAATGTATCTGACGGGTGAGGAGTGTGCGGCGTGGGACCTGCTGCAAGAGACCTCGATGCGTATATTAACGCGTAAACAGCACTACAGTGAGCAGGGGAGTTTCCTTGGTTGGGCACGAATCATTATGAAGCATACCTTCTTTAATATGCAAAAGAGCCGTCGTCGCAGCTCTGTGTTTTATGTTGATGGATATAGCGAATATGATGAATGCCAATACTCTGTTGCCGAAAGTGAAATATATTCTGTAACTAACGAAATGCTTGCAATGATTGACGATTTGCCTCCTCACTTGTCGCGTGCATTCCATCTTTTCATCGATGGTTATACTTATGCAGATATTGCCTGTAAAATGTCTGTTTCGGTTGATAATGTTCGTAATTATCTCCATGCAGCTCGTCTCTTGTTGCGCAAGATGCTGGAATAGGTGTGAGAGTTGTATTATTCTTGACATCTGTTGGCGATAATACGGCAGAAAATTGTACTTTTACACCGGAAGCAGGCTGCGAGCGCAGTATATATTCCAAATGTTTCATTTTTCTATCAGCATAGAAAGGATGGGCAAAACAATTTGGGCGAGATATAAACCATAAAAAGATAAACAATGAAAAGTTTTGGACAGAAACCGTGGGTGCTCCCACAGCCGGTACTGATTATCGGCACATATAACAGTGATGGCACTCCCAACGCTATGAATGCTGCATGGGGTGGACAATGGGATAGCAAGGAGATTATGATTTGCATGGGTTCGCACGCAACAACCGAGAACCTAGCCCGTTGCAGCGAATTTACCGTAGCCTTTGCTACTAAGGAGACAATGGTAGCATCGGATTTTGTGGGCATTGTCAGTGCAAAGAAAGACCCTCAGAAGATACAGAAGACCGGATGGAGTGCTGTAAAGTCTGAGAATGTGAACGCGCCTGTGTTCACCGATTTTCCAATGACATTGGAATGTCGTATTCTGCGCAAGATTGACGAGACGGAAGATGGCTACAATATCATTGCCGAAATTGTCAATATTCTTGTTGATGAGAACTATTTGGCAGGAGACGGCAAACCCGATGTGGAAAAGATGCAGCTCATTACCTATGAACCTGTTCATCACGGTTATCACGTTATTGGCGAGCGTGTGGGCAATGCATTTGCCGATGGTAAAACATTAAAATAATAACTGAACGCTTATGAAGGTACTACTTGTTAACGGAAGTCCTCGTCAAGAGGGGAATACGTTCACAGCTTTGGCAGAGGTGGCGAAGCAACTTGCTAAAGAGGGTATAGAGAGTGAGATTGTGTGGATTGGCAATAAGCCGGTGCGCGGTTGTATCGCTTGTGGTCAGTGTGCATCTAAATGTTTGGGACGCTGTGTGTTTGATGATGATATATGTAATAGAATATCTGAAAAATTTGCAGATGCAAACGCCCTTATTGTTGGCTCACCTGTTTATTATGGTCAGCCTAATGGAGCGTTGCTCTCTATTATTCAACGTGCATTCTATTCAAATGGTGCTAATATTTCCGGTAAACCTGCAGCTTCGATTGCCGTATGTCGCAGAGGTGGTGCAACAGCTGCCTTTGAAAGCTTGAATATGCCTTTCCAGATGATGAATATGCCTATAGTAACATCGCAATACTGGAATATAGTATATGGCAGAAAAGAGGGTGAAGCAGCTTTGGATAAAGAGGGCATGCAGACAATGCAGACGCTTGCCCGTAATATGGCTTGGTTGTTGAAATCAACCAATGGCAGCAAAGCACCCGGCCGCCCGGCAGATGAGCCATGGGACGCCATGCATTTCATTAGATAAACAGGAGAGCATGAGAAAGAAAATAATTATACTGAATGCAAGCCCACGAAAGAACAAGAACACAGCAACATTGCTCAAAGAGGCACAGCGTGGAGCTGAAAGCGCAGGAGCTGTGGTGGAATATGTTAATCTTGTAGAATTGAACTATAAAGGTTGTATGAGTTGCTTTGCTTGTAAACTGAAAGGTAATACATGCAACGGGCTTTGTGCATACAAAGACGAACTCCGCCCCTTGCTGGAGCGTATTCTTGGTGCTGACGCGTTGATTATCGGCTCACCCATCTATTATCATTTCCCTACAGGTATGTTTCGCAATCTGATAGAACGATTACTATTCCCAATTCTATGTTATAGTATAGATGATAAAGGAAATATTCGTAAATATACCGACAAGAAACTTTCGGTGGGGCTCATCTACACAATGAACTGTACGAAAGAGAATGCTGAAATGTTTAATTATCCCACAATATTAAATACCGACCGTAACAGCATAGAGATGTTGCTCGGTCCTTGTGAAGTGATGTTTTCGCACAACACTTGGCAATTCCCCGACTATACTAAATACGATAGCGATGCCGTTGATGTTGCACAGAAAGAATGGTTTAGGGATAATCAATTTCCAAAAGACAAGCGGGCGGCATACAATATGGGCAAGCGGTTGGTGGAATAAATCCCATAATATCATACTCTTATAATCAGAGGTAAAAAGACGTGTCTAAGATGAGAAAGATTATAAACGGGACTGAATACTATATACCTGCAAATCTCACCTCGGAACAAGAGAAGATTTATTGCCACATAATTGACTGGAAGCGTGAACATATTACAAAGAAAAGGGGCGTGTATAGGGGAAATGAGTACGATGCAGTTTTGCCGGTTCCACAAGGTGGTTTTGTCGCTCCTGCAATGATATATGAACCGATTGCTTTGCAACTTACAGAGATGCAACAAGGGGAGTTTGCGTATAAACCTCATAAATTTGCCCATCATGCCGTGAGCTCGCAAACAGCGTGTATTAATCTGTTCATGCCTCTCTTGCTCTCCGATGAGATAAACTCAATACTCCCCAAAATACAGGCGTGCCCGCCCGGTTTCAAAGAAATTGCGAGGGACAAATTGTTTAATGGGTTTTCTTTCGAATATTGGGGACAAGATATAAAAAGCGCGCGCGGGGTGCTAAACGACCATTCTATGCATGCCGGAACTGATGCTGATGTGGCAATAGCATATTATGATGTTGATGACAGGTTGTGTCTATGGATTATTGAGCATAAACTTACCGAAAAAAAGTTTACAGAGTGTGGCGCATACAGAAGCAAAGCAAATAAACAAAAAAAGAACTGCCGGGAATGTGACCTGGCAGATATAGTACATGATCCCGAGAAGTGTTATTATCACAAGATTAAGAGGTATAAATATTGGGATTTATTAAAGCCGCAAATAGAAAAATTCAAAGGCAAGGTTGGGATTAACGGCTGTCCGTTCAGGCTTGGAATGAACCAGCTTTGGAGAAATCAAATTCTCGCTTTTGCATTAGAAGAAACCGGTGTATATAAGCGAGTTACTTTCTCTGTTTGTCATCATGCAAGAAATTCAATGCTCAGAAAAACGATAAATCAATACGAAACATTGATATGCAACAGCAACATGTTTGGTTCGTTTACCAATTATGATGTTCTAAATGCTATAGATGATAAATGCGCCGATTTGCAGGCGTGGAAACAATGGTATAAAGATGTTTATTGTTTTTAGAGGTACTTGTAATAAAAAAAGTGGTGTCGCAGGGTCCTTGTTGCACATGATATAATAAGCCTATTATCTATATTCATACATCAACAGGGGCTCCACAAAAAAATCTGTGGAGCCCCTGTTGATGTTGTTTAATAGGCGTGCTTTGTGATTTTTTTCACAATCTCTCCGTTGTTATTAACCAGATGCCACACTCCTGTATATGGGACCTCTGCCTCAAAAATATTTGCCGACAACATATTGATATCTGAATATATGGCGGGTGTTATAAAGGTGCCGTTTATGCGGTGCATTATTCCGTATTTGTCGCCGATGCGGTATTTCATATAGTCGGCAAAGAGGTATTTTATATCTCCACATTCATCGTACCCTTCGGGATATTTAAGCCAGTAACTTTGTTCAAACATTGATTTCTTTACAATATTTCCTTCGCGGTCCTGTTGCCACATTTCCCCGTTCTTCAAGAGTATAAAATCCCCTTCGTCTGTTATTTTAATATTCTCATATTCGGTGGCAAATATCGTATCGCCTTCTATTGATAAAAGTCCGGATTTGTTCTCGTTTTCTATGAATATGTATTTCTCATCGTGTCTGATTTTGTCGTACACAGGTTCGATAACCCATTTGCCGTTAATGTCAATAATACCATATTTCCCCTCTTTGTTATCTATGATGCAGAGCCCGTTGAAGAAGGTGTATGATGCGTTGGAGTATTCATTATATTCAAAGTCAAATGGTATTACAACTTCGTTTTTACTGTTTATAAAACCCAATCTGTTGTCTTTGACAACTGCCGCAACACCCTCGGAGAATATCCAAGCCTTTTTATACTGAGCCTCTATCACAATCTCTCCGGTGTAGATGTTTATGTAGCCGCGCTTGTGTGGAACTGCAAAAACCGCCAAAGAATCTCCGTCATTGACATCTGAAACCCAGTTTAGCTTGCCACTGACGTATCTTCTTTCTTCGGTGTTGTAGATACGCTTGGTGCCGTCGCGGAATCCGTGCAATGTTATCTCGTAGCTTATTTCTTCGTCGTCCCATCTGCATCTGCCGTATTTTTCGTTATAAAATGCGTATGATATTCCGGAAATTACAAAGATTGCGGCTGTAACGATAGATAGAACCAATACTCGCCGAATCCATTTTGCTCCACGGCTCCACCAATCATCTACCTTGCTTATAATGAGGCTGCATGTTGTTATCAGTGCATCTACAATAATCTTAACCCCTCTAAGAATCTCTTTTAGAACATCTGTAAATCGTTTCATTGTAATAAATTATTTATGCGAATCAGCAGTTGAAATTCTGCTTTTGATTCATTGTTAAATTATTGATATT
>CAYRFX010000084.1:0-8258 GCA_964423665.1 uncultured Bacteroidaceae bacterium
CTGCATGAACTCGTCGATGGGGAGGTTGTACGAAGTAGCCCAACGCCAGTTGTCCTGAACCTCAATCACAAAAGATTCGTAGAAAGGATAGTGTGTGTAAGATGTCAATGAGATATAGTCATCTGCATTCAAGCCAAGAGACTCATAGAACGATTTGGGAGTATATTCCTTACCTTCGTATGTAAACTTCTCGGGACGCTCGCCAAGATAGATATCGTGAATCTTCTCGATGCACTTTTTCCACAAGGGTACATTGTCGGCACCAACCTGAAGGTCACGCTGCTTGCCCTTAGCAATAGCCGCAACAACAGCCTCGCTGACAGCAGAAAGCTCGTTGTGGTTGCTCAATGTATCGCCATACATCACACCGGGGCGCATTTCACTCTCGGGAACGAGGCCAAAGGCTTTCATACCATACATAACATCGTAGAACGAACCGCCTTGCGAGAAAGATACATCACCGTGTGTGCGCACAGCCTTTGCTGCACGGTCGAGATATGTGTTGTGCACAATGTACATTTCAGAAAGGTCATACTCGCCTTTGCCCATACGGATAAGCTCCGACTCGATGAATGCAAGTGAAGAGTAGCACCAGCAGGTTCCTGCACGGTTCTGGTTCTTGATACTTGTAATAGGATTCTCTTTTACTACTGTAAATTCGGGTTCATTCTTCTGCTCCGCTTCCTGTGCAAAGACATTTACACCTGCAAAAGCGAGCGCAATCATTAAAAAAGTTTTCTTCATGTGTTATTCTTCTATGTTATTAGTACTGTTTTTCATAGCATCGGCAATCTTGTTCTCGAGTTCCTCGGCAAGTTCGGGGTTATCGGCAAGCAGTGCCTTTGTGCGGTCGCGACCCTGTGCCAGCTTTGTATCGCCATAGCTGAAGAACGAACCGCTCTTTTTAATTACACCATACTGCACTCCCAAATCGACAATTTCACCTATGCGGGAGATTCCCTCGCCGAACATAATATCGAACTCTGCCTTGCGGAAGGGAGGAGCCACCTTGTTCTTAACAACCTTAACACGCACTTGATTACCTACGGCATCCTCGCCATCTTTAATCTGGCTCACGCGACGGATATCCAAGCGCACCGATGAATAGAATTTAAGGGCGTTACCGCCGGTGGTTGTCTCGGGGTTACCGAACATTATACCAATCTTCTCGCGCAACTGGTTGATGAAGATGCAGGTTGTCTTTGTCTTGCTTATTGCCGATGTGAGCTTGCGAAGAGCCTGCGACATAAGACGCGCCTGCAAGCCCACCTTGTTATCGCCCATCTCGCCCTCAATCTCAGCCTTGGGTGTGAGAGCTGCAACAGAGTCAATAACAATAATATCAATAGCCGATGAGCGGATAAGCTGCTCGGCAATCTCCAACGCCTGCTCGCCGCAGTCGGGCTGAGAAATGAGCAGATTGTCAATATCAACACCCAGTTTCTGCGCATAGAAACGGTCGAAAGCGTGCTCGGCATCAATAATAGCAGCAATACCGCCCATCTTCTGCGCCTCGGCTATCGCATGAATAGCAAGGGTTGTTTTACCCGATGACTCGGGACCGTAAATCTCAATTATACGACCACGGGGGAAACCACCCACGCCCAATGCCGCATTCAAGCCCACTGAACCTGTGGGAATAACATCTATATCCTCATAGTTGTCATCGCCCAGTTTCATTATCGAGCCTTTTCCAAAGTTTTTCTCTATTTTGTCCATTGCAGCCTGCAAGGCGCGCAGTTTCTCGTTACCTGCAATGTTTTCAAGTTCCTCTTTCTTTGCCATTTTCCTTTATTAATTATTAGAGTTCAAGGTCTTTATCAAATTCCTCATGCCAAGGCAAGCCCTGTATATTCAACTGCTCCATGAAAGGATCCGGGTCGAACTGCTCCACGTTCCACACACCGGGCTTGCGCCACAAGCCTTTGAGGAACATCATTGCACCAATCATAGCAGGAACACCTGTTGTGTAGCTCACGCCCTGCATACCGGTCTCTTTATATGCTGCCTGGTGGCTGCAGTTGTTATACACATAGTATGTGCGCTCCTTGCCGTCCTTGATACCGCGAATACGACAACCGATAGAGGTCTCGCCCTCATAGTTCTCGCCAAGGTCCTGAGGATTGGGAAGAACAGCCTTCAAGAACTGCAAAGGCACAATTTTCATGCCGTTATAATCTATCTCATCGATACGCGCCATACCAATGTTTTGAATAACACGGAGGTGTGTGAGATACTCCTGACCAAATGTCATCCAGAAACGGGCACGCTTGATTGTGGGGAAATTCTTTGTGAGCGACTCAAGTTCCTCGTGGAAAAGGAGATATGACTCGCGAGGACCGATATTGGGATATGTGATAGGCTGATGAATTTCCAGCGCACCGGTCTCCACCCATTTGCCATCTTGATAATAGCGACCATTCTGAGTAATCTCACGAATATTGATTTCGGGATTGAAGTTTGTAGCAAATGCCTTGTGGTGGTCGCCTGCGTTGCAATCCACAATATCAAGATAGTGAATCTCGTCAAAATGATGCTTTGCCGCATAGGCTGTATATACACCACTCACACCCGGGTCGAAACCGCAACCAAGGATAGCGGTGAGACCTGCCTCCTTGAAACGCTCGTGATAGGCCCACTGCCAGCTATATTCAAAGTGCGCTTCGTCCTTGGGCTCGTAGTTGGCAGTATCAAGATAGTTCACGCCACACTGCAAGCAAGCCTCCATGATAGTGAGGTCCTGATAAGGAAGAGCCACATTTATAACAATTTCGGGTTTGAAGCTATTGAACAACTCCACCAACGCCTCTACATTATCGGCATCTACCGCTGCCGTCTTGATATTGGGATTACCGATAGCCTTTACTATTGCATCACACTTTGAACGAGTGCGGCTGGCAATCATAATATCTGTAAAAACATCGCTGTTCTGCGCCACCTTAAAAGCAGCAACTGTACCCACGCCACCGGCGCCAATAATTAAAACTTTTCCCATTTTAATAATTCGCTAAAGGTTTATAATATATTTACTGTTTTTCACAACAATCACTGTGGCAGGATGTGCCACAATGCGTTCTTTAGGGCATTCATCAACTAAAAGCCACTAAAAAGCCAATTTGTATGCAAATATAGTGAAAGGCGAGAGAAGAAAAAACAAATTTATTTGATTTTTATTCCGAGCCGAAGCCTATATTCGCGATTTATCGCAAATATGTGCAAAAAAGGCGAGAGAAGAAAAAACAAATTTATTTGATTTTTATTCCGAGCCGAAGCCTATATTCGCGATTTATCGCAAATATGTGCAAAAAAGGCGAGAGAAGAAAAAATAAATTTATTTGATTTTTATTCCGAGCCGAATCCTATATTCGCGATTTATCGCAAATATATCACCAACACGGGTCAAATGCAAATGAACAGGCAAAAATAACAGATTACAATAAATAAGATTATACAGCAACTAAAGAGCAACAGCAGACAGATATATGACACAAAATCTGCCATTATGTCATAAGCAGACATGCAAAAATGCCAAAACAAGCCCTTTTGTGACATAAAACACAATGAAAAACTTTTTGGCACGCAGTTTGCTCTTTAATCAGTGAGCGCGAACAAAAGCGCAAAAAAACAAGTTGAATAATAAATAAAAAAGAATAAAATTATGGGAAAGATTATTGGTATTGACTTAGGTACAACTAACTCATGTGTATCAGTTTTTGAGGGCAACGAGCCCGTGGTTATCACAAACAGCGAAGGCAAACGCACAACACCTTCTATTGTAGCATTTGTCGATGGTGGCGAGCGCAAGGTGGGCGACCCCGCAAAGCGTCAGGCTATCACAAACCCCCAGCGCACCATTTTCTCAATCAAACGTTTCATGGGAGAGAACTGGCAACAGGTGAGCAAGGAGATTACACGCGTTCCTTATAACGTGGTTGAGGAGAACAATATGCCCCGCGTAGATATCGACGGACGCCTCTACACACCCCAGGAGATCTCGGCAATGATTCTCCAGAAGATGAAAAAGACCGCCGAGGACTATTTGGGACAAGAGGTAACAGAGGCTGTTATCACAGTACCTGCATACTTCTCCGACTCACAGCGTCAGGCAACAAAAGAGGCAGGACAGATTGCCGGTCTTGATGTTAAGCGTATTGTGAACGAGCCCACAGCAGCTGCGCTTGCATACGGTGTAGATAAAGCAAACAAGGATATGAAGATTGCAGTGTTCGACCTTGGTGGCGGTACATTCGATATCTCCATTCTGGAATTCGGCGGCGGCGTGTTCGAGGTGCTCTCAACAAACGGAGATACACACCTCGGTGGCGACGACTTCGACCAGGTTATCATCGACTGGCTTGCCGATGAGTTCAAGAGCGAGGAAGGCGCAGACCTCAAAGCAGACCCCATGGCATTACAACGCTTGAAAGAGGCTGCCGAGAAAGCAAAAATAGAGCTCTCTTCAACTACATCAACAGAGATTAACCTCCCCTACATCACAGCAACAGCAACAGGACCCAAGCACCTTGTAAAAACACTTACACGCGCCAAGTTCGAGTCACTTGCACACAACCTCATTCAGGCTTGTTTGGAGCCCTGCAAGCGTGCTATGAACGATGCAGGTCTCAGCAACTCAGATATCGACGAGGTTATCCTCGTGGGTGGTTCAACACGAATCCCCGCAGTGCAGAACGTTGTAGAAGAGTTCTTCGGCAAAGCACCTTCGAAGGGTGTAAACCCCGATGAGGTAGTTGCAGTGGGCGCAGCCATTCAAGGTGCAATCCTCAACAAAGAGGGCGGCGTAGGCGACATTGTATTGCTCGATGTAACACCCCTCTCAATGGGTATCGAAACACTCGGTGGCGTGATGACAAAGCTCATCGATGCAAATACCACAATCCCCTGCAAGAAGAGCGAGACATTCTCAACTGCAGCCGACAACCAGACAGAGGTGACAATCCATGTATTGCAGGGCGAGCGTCCCATGGCAAACCAGAACAAGTCTATCGGACAGTTCAACCTCACAGGTATTGCCCCCGCACGCCGTGGTGTTCCCCAGATTGAGGTAACATTCGACATCGACGCAAACGGTATCCTCAAAGTATCTGCAAAGGATAAAGCAACAGGCAAGGAACAGGCAATCCGCATCGAGGCATCATCAGGCTTGAGCAAGGAGGAGATTGAGCGCATGAAACAAGAAGCAGAGGCAAATGCCGATGCCGACAAGAAGGAGCGCGAGAAGATTGACAAGCTCAACCAAGCGGACTCTATGATATTCCAGACAAAGAACCAGCTCAGCGAGCTTGGCGACAAGATTCCCGCTGACAAGAAAGCACCCATCGAGGCTGCAGTTCAGAAGCTGGAGGAGGCACACAAGGCGCAAGACCTTGCAGCCATCGACGCCGCAACAGCAGAGCTCAACAACGCATGGCAGGCAGCAAGCGCTGAGATGTATGCACAGAGCGGTGCTCAGGGAGCACAAGGCGCACAGAGCGGTCAGCAGAACGCAGGCGGTGCACAAGGCGGCAACGACGATGTTCAAGATGCCGAGTTTGAGGAAGTGAAATAATTCACATTAGAAGATTATAACGCAAAAGAGGGCTGCGGATTCCGCAGCCCTCTTTTGCGTTATAATGCTTTATAATTTTAATTATGTTTATATCTTATATACCTTTCTGTAACCTTCACTGCTCCAACTGAATCGACATCCTGCAATATAAGGGTATCGGCATCGATAATGGTGCGAAATTTCTTTGGGATGGAGTAATTCGCGCCTTGGCTGTTGAACTGGAATTTCACATCTATACATGAGTCGCCGGGTTGCCAGACTATGCCACAACGGTAGGCGTCATCTACAAATATAAAGCCGGTGCTGTCTTCGTTGAACATCACTTCCCATTTGGCATCTCTCTGTGGTTCTTGCAACACCCACATTCCAAACAGGTTTGAATAATCTGCCACGGTTTCTTTCTTGCTACCGCCACAAGCAACAAAGAAGAGGGTGATTGCAGTTATTATTGAAGAAACGAATATTCTCATAATCAACTATGTCTTTCGGCGAGTTCTCGCTCCATATCCTGTAATGTAAATCCCATCTGTTCGTTAAGCACCAGCAGGTGATAAACAAGGTCGCATGCCTCATAGAGGTAACGTTCCTTGTTGCCGTCGATTGCCTCAATTACTGTCTCAACAGCTTCCTCGCCCACTTTTTGTGCAATTTTGTTCACTCCTTTATTGAAAAGATGGGTGGTGTATGAGCCTTCGGGCATGTTTGCGTGGCGACCTTGGATAACTTTTTCGAGCTTGCGAACAAAACCCTCGGTTTCGGGAGTATCAAAGCAGGCGGTTGTGCCACGATGACAGGCGGGACCATAAGGCTTGCCCATAATAAGCAGTGTATCTTTGTCGCAATCGGGATACATCTGCACCACCTCTATAAAATTGCCGCTTGTTTCGCCCTTGGTCCACAATGCGTTGCGCGAACGGCTGTAGAAAGTAGCCTTGCCAGTCTCCACGGTTTTTTCAAAAGCGTCTTGGTTCATATATGCAACCATAAGAACTTTTAATGTGGCACTGTCCTGTACTACCACCGGCAACAGCCCATCGCTGTTTTTTGATAAGTCAAAATCGGAAAATTTCATATCTTTATATTTTATTGTATTTATTATCTAAAACCATCGTTTTAATAACTGAAGAGAGCTCTACTACCAATGAGATACTTCGCCTCGTTCTGTATGACAAATTCTGCAAAATTAAATCGTTACAGGGTTATTTTTCACCACTATTATAATCTCACTTTTATATTCTGTTTCTGCAACTCCTTTTTAAGAGCCTCCACGGTTATTTCGCCATAATGAAATATGCTTGCCGCAAGTGCTGCATCTGCCTTCCCTTTTGAGAGCACATCGGCGATATCGGCAACCGAGCCTGCACCACCCGATGCTATTATTGGGATAGAGAGCTCCGAGGCGAGCGCAGCAAAAGTATCGCAGGGATAGCCGTTGCGTGTGCCATCGTGGTCCATTGAGGTGAAGAGCAGTTCTCCGGCACCACGCTCCTGCCCTTCGCGTGCCCACGAAAATAGTTCCTTCTCTGTGAGTTGGCGACCGCCGTGCGTTGTTATGCGCCACACACCATCTATCTGCTTGGCATCAACTGCGAGCACCACAAACTGGCTGCCATATTTTGATGCAATCTCGTCTATCAGCTGCGGGTTACGCACAGCCGCGCTGTTTATTGAGATTTTATCGGCACCGGCATCGAGCAGGCGGGCTGCATCGTCAATAGTGGATATTCCGCCACCAACGGTGAAAGGGATATTTATATTTGAGGCTATGCGCTCCACGAGAGAAGTAAAAGTATTACGCCCCTCAAAGGTGGCACTTATATCTAGATATACAAGCTCGTCGGCGCCCTGTTCCGCATACATGCGCCCAAGCTCCACCGCGTCGCCCACATCTTGCAACCCCACAAAGTTCACACCCTTCACAGTGCGTCCCTCCTTAACATCGAGACAAGGAATTATTCGTTTTACAACCATAGCTCCAAATCTTTAAGGGTTATTCTGCCTTCGTATATGGCTTTGCCTATTATCACGCTGTGCAAGCCCAACTCTTTTGCCTTGCATATATCCTGCATCGAACTTATTCCACCGCTTAACGTGGTATCCACGGTGGGAAAATTCTCTTTCAGTTCAACATACAAAGGGAAATTGGGACCTTGCAACATTCCATCTTTTGATATGTCGGTGCAGATGAGTTGCTTAAGACCAAAGGGCAGGAACCACCCGATTATCTCATCGATGCTCACTTGCGACTCCTTCAACCAGCCGTGAGTAGCTACGTTGCGACCGCGCACATCGGCACCCAATATTACATGTTCTGCACCATAGTTCTGCAACCACTCGGCAAACAGTTCTCTGTTATCAACCGCCACGCTGCCACAAATCACCCTGTTGGCACCGGCATTTATTGCCGCACGCAGAGCACCGGTGCTCTTTATACCGCCCCCCCACTCAATATCAAGCGAGGTTCCCGTTGCTAATTGCTCAAGCACACGCAGATTGCAGGGCTCCTTTGCCTTTGCACCATCAAGATCGACAACATGCAGGCGACGCACACCGCAGTCGGCATACATCTTTGCCATGTCCACTGGATTCTGTTCATACACCTTTTTATCGGCATAATCGCCTTGTGTGAGGCGCACGCAACGCCCATCTATCAAATCTATTGCAGGAATCAGTTCCATCACAATTCAATAAA
>CAYRFX010000085.1:0-8089 GCA_964423665.1 uncultured Bacteroidaceae bacterium
CAACGCCCATCTATCAAATCTATTGCAGGAATCAGTTCCATCACAATTCAATAAAGTTTTTCAAAATACGTTCCCCCACGGCACCGCTCTTTTCGGGGTGAAACTGCGCACCGTAGAAATTATCTTTGTTTATTGCAGCAGCAAACTCGCGACCATTGCACGATGTGGCTATTGTGCCGGTGCATACATCGGCTGCAAAGGAGTGGACAAAATAGACAAATGCCCCTTCGTCGATACCTTTGAAGAGTGGCGATTGCAGGTTGCGTATTTCGTTCCAACCCATGTGAGGCACCTTTACCCCATCATCAGGAGAGGCATTGAAACGACGCACTTCGGCATCGAATATTCCAAGACAACGTGCGTTGCCCTCCTCGCTGCTGCGGCACATCAGTTGCAGACCGATGCATATTCCCAAGACAGGCTGTTTAAGCCCCTTGATAACATCGCACAAGCCGCGTTCACTCAACTTCTGCATAGCCGTTGATGCCTCACCCACACCGGGCAACAGCACTCTATCGGCATTTTTTATTATATCGTGGTTGTCGGTAACACAATATTCGGCCCCAATGCGGTCGAGCGCATTGCACACCGAGCGCAGGTTGCCCGTGTCGTAATCAACTATCGCTATCATAATACCCCCTTGCTGCTTGGCAGTTCATAACTGAAAGGCTCGCGCTTAACCGCCATGCGCAGTGCGCGCGCAAAAGCCTTGAAAATACCCTCGGCGATGTGGTGGTTGTTCTCGCCCTCAGCCTTTATGTGAAGGTTGCAACCCATAGCCGCAGCCAGCGACTTAAAGAAGTGGCAGAACATCTCAGTGGGCACATCTCCCACATACTCGCGGGTAAAAGTAACGTCCCAGCTAAAATCTATTCTGCCTCCAAAATCAACTAGCACCATAGCACGGCTCTCGTCCATGGGCAACACAAAGCCGTAACGCCCTATGCCTCGCTTGTTGCCAAGAGCCTTGATAACAGCCTCACCAAGCACAATGGCAATATCCTCCATTGTGTGATGCTCATCAACAGCAAGGTCGCCCACAGCCTTAACCCGCAACGACACGCCCGCGTGATGCACTATCTGGTCGAGCATATGGTCGAGGAATTTAAGCCCCGTGTCAATACCCGATGTACCCTTGCCATCGAGGTCTATACTCACGGTTATATCGGTCTCCTTTGTTTTGCGCACCACGGTAGCTGTGCGCTCCTCGCAACGCAGGAACTCGGCTATTGCAGCCCAGCTATCGGTAGCAAGCACACACACATCGGCATAAGGCAGTTGTTTCATCTCCTCCACCCTCTTCTCGTCGGCTGTATAAAGAATTGCTTTTGCTCCAAGATTTTTTGCAAGCTCCACATCGGTGAGGCGGTCGCCTATCACAAAACATTGCGACAGGTCATAATCGCCCTGCATATATTTATCAAACATTCCTGTCCCCGGCTTGCGTGTGGGCTTATTATCGCTTTTATATGTTACATCTATCAGCTGGTCGGCAAACTCAATGCCCTCACCTGCCAGCACCTGCAACATTTTATTATGCACGATATCGAACTGCTCGCGAGGATAAGCATCGGTACCCAACCCGTCCTGATTGCTTGCAAGCACAAGTTCAAAATCACTCTCGGCAATGCGGGCAAGCGAGCCTATTGCAGCCGGCATAAAAACAAGCTGCTCAAGCGTATCTACCTGTTCCGTTACAGGCGGTTCCCAAATAATGGTTCCGTCACGGTCTATAAAAAGAGCCTTTTTCATTTTTCAAAATCCTTTAACCACCGCGAGTAATTTATCATTCTCGCACTGCGTTCCTATTGTTATTCTCAAGCACTCATCGCACCCCTTTACCTTTGAGCGGTCGCGCACAATAACCTCTTGTGCAATAAGAGCTTCATAGAGCGCACGCGCATTCTTCACCCTCACAAGCAGAAAATTGGCATCTGATGGAAAGACCTTCTCCACGCAGGGCATCTGCTGCAATGCCTCGGCAACACGGGTGCGTTCTGTTTTTATCAGTTCAATCTCACTCTTCACATCACGGGCAAGCAAAACCGTGGCACGCATCATACCCGCCTTGTTTATGTTATAGGGATATTTGACATTGGCAAAAAGAGCCATAATGGCACTGTCGGCAAATGCAAGCCCCAAGCGCAACCCCGCAAGACCATATGCCTTGGAGAGGGTTTGCAACACAACAAGGTTCTTATATTCACCCAGCAGCGTTACAAGGCTTGGCTGCGATGCAAAATCAATATAAGCCTCATCAACCACAAGAATACCCTTGAAATTATCGAGCAACGTGCGCATCTGCTCAATGGGGAAGATATTACCCGTCGGGTTGTTGGGCGAGCATACAAACATCAGCTTTGTATTATCGTCGCAGGCAGCAAGCAACTCGGCAACGGGCAGTTCAAAATCGGCACCCAGCTGCACCTCGCGCACCTGCACATCATTTATATCCGCAGCCACGCGATACATTCCATAGGTGGGAGCTATTGTAACCACATTATCAATGCGAGGCTCGCAAAATATGCGGAAACAGAGGTCTATCGCCTCGTCGCTGCCGTTGCCTATGAACATCTGTTCCACCGCCACACCTTTCATGGGAGCAATAAGTGCCTTCAACTCTGCCTGACGAGGGTCGGGGTAACGGTTGAAACCATTATCAAAAGGGTTCTCGTTGGCATCGAGAAAAACGCCCAAAGCCCCTTTATACTCGTCGCGCGCCGTGGAATAGGGCGCAAGCGATTTTATATTTTTGCGGACGAGCCGCATTACATCATCTATATTCATAATCATTATATTTCCTTTCCCATACGCAAAAGAGCCGCAGCGGCATGAGCGTCCAACCCCTCGGCTTTTGCCATAGTAACAATGGTGTTGCCAAGCTCATTGATGCCCTCCTTTGTAAGTTCCTGATAAGTTATCTTGCGAACAAAGCTATCGAGGTTCACACCGCTGCATGAACGCGCCCAGCCACTTGTGGGCAAGGTATGATTGGTACCCGACGCATAATCACCGGCACTCTCGGGCGAGTAGTTGCCAATAAACACACTGCCCGCGGCGGTTATTTTGCCTGCCACCTCCCAAGGGTTCTCCATGGATATAATAAGATGCTCGGGAGCATAGCTGTTTACAAAAGCCACCTGTTCATCAACCGCAGGCAGGATTATTGTGCGGCTGTTCTCCAATGCCTTTGCAGCAAGCTCCTTTCGGGGCAATTTTGCGAGTTGTGCAGCCACCTCGGCATCAACGGCATCGGCTATGGCACTGCTGCTGCAAACCAATATAGCCTGCGAATCGACACCGTGCTCGGCCTGCGACAAAAGGTCGCTTGCCACGAATGCAGGGCAGGCAGAATCGTCAGCCATAACAAGCACCTCGGAGGGACCGGCGGGCATATCGATAGAGACCCTGTTGGTAACACGCTCCTTTGCCTTTGTAACGTAGCGGTTACCCGGACCGAATATCTTATCAACAGCAGGAATGCTCTCTGTGCCGTATGCCATAGCAGCTACAGCCTGCGCGCCACCCACCTTGAATATTCTATCCACGCCACAAACCATAGCGGCAGACAACACCGCAGGAGCCACCTTGCCCTCCTTGTTCACGGGAGTGCAGAGAACAATCTCCCTGCAACCTGCCACCTTGGCAGGAATGGCAAGCATAAGCACCGTGGAGAAGAGAGGAGCCGTACCACCGGGCACATATAGCCCCACCCGCTGAATGGGAACGGCGCGCTGCACACACTTCACCCCCGGCGATGTAACCACCTCAACATCATTGAAACGTTGTGCCATGTGAAAGCGGGTTATGTTGCGTGCAGCCGCAGCAATGGCATCCTTCAAATCCTGTGGCACAGAGGCAAACGCCTCGCGTTTCTCCTCCTCGCTCACCTCAATGGCTGCAAGTTCCACGCCATCAATCTCGCGAGCAAGCTCGCAGATAGCCCTGTCGCCATCGCGGCGCACACGCTCAATTATGGCATCTACACGCGCTGCAATAACGGCATCGTCGGTAACAACGCGCTCGCACAAAGCCGCCCATTCACTTTTTGCAGGGTTAATATATCGTTTAATCATAATACAATCTTTTCAAGAGCCAACACCAAAATATCCTCGGCACCAATAGCCTTCAGCTGTTCAATAACACTCCACAACTGCTTTTCATCAACAACAGTCTGCAACGAGCACCAATCCTTCTGCGCAAGAGGAATAACAGTGGGGCTGCGCATAGCAGGAAGAATCTTCACAGCCTCGTCAAGAGCCGATGTAGGAATATTGAGCAACAGATATTTCTTGCCCGCGCCCTTCAAAACCGATTCGAAGCGCGACATCAGCTGACGGGCAATAGCCATCTTCTCATCGGAAAGACCCGGAGTGCCAATGAGCACTGCCTCGGAGTGGAGCACCTGTTCAACCTCAACAAGCCCGTTAGTGATGAGCGTGCCACCCGATGACACAATATCAAAAATAGCATCGGCAAGACCCGCTGCAGGAGCAATCTCCACCGAACCCGTTATTGTGTGAATCTCGGCATTTATACCATTCTCGTTGAAATATTTTGTGAGCACATTGGGGTATGATGTTGCAATGCGCTTGCCGTTGAAATAACTCAACCCCTCATAAACATCGGTCTTGGGAATAGCCAACGAGATGCGACAACCGCCGAACCCAAGTTTTTGCAGAATATCAACCTCATAGCCGCGCTCGGCAACCTCGTTGTAACCCACAATACCCAAATCGGCAGCCCCCATGGAGACCGTTTGCGGAATATCATCATCACGCAAAAAAAGAATCTCCACCGGGAAATCCGATGCACGCATAAGAAACTTTCTCTTTTCCTCTTTAATGGTAACGCCAGCATCGCGCAGCAGCTGCATGCTCTGCTCGTTCAAGCGACCTTTTGTCTGTACTGCTATTCTCAACATATTATTGTAATTTATTATTTTCAAAAAATAAAAAGAGCCCACCTTTCTTGCAGGTAAGCTCATGGATTATAGTGCTCGCATAACAAAACACCCCACTTACCCAACTCCAATCTGAGACAGGTGATGATGGTGATGATATACGTTCTGCACAAACATTTTATATATATTATTTTATTTTGTTACCCTAACAACGCCGGTTACTCACATTTTGCAACCTGTTTTGCGTTTTTCACATCGCGAAGATATAATATTTTTATTATAAAACCACTATATAACATACTTTTTTTCAGAAACTGCACAAAAAAGTTATTTTAACTAAAGTTGCATAGGGAAAGCAACCGCAACAACACATCACTGAATGTTACAGCAATATTAACCAAACAGGCATCAATTGCACAGATGTTCCCTTGTCAAAAAACAAGTTTCTGTTCTGTTAATAAGCCACTAAACACAATTATCCCCCGAGCTACCTTATTACATAGGCGGTTCGAGGGAATTATTTGTCTTCTATCGATACGAGTATTATTTGCTTTTATTCTTCGCCTCCTTGTTCAAATTCTTAATTGTATCCAAATAGGCCTCCTCAACAGGAGAGAGCGTTCGTTGTTCATATTTGCGGTACTCCTTCTCTGCCTTTGAAATTGCAGCGGTATGACTCACCTTGCCGGCACCAACCAATAACGGTTCACCTGTTGAAGATAGAATATTATCGAGATTTTGAATATAATCACTCATGTACATTGGGCGATGTTTCATTGCCTGTATTTCCGCAAAATCGAAATATCCAGAAACAAGGTTATTTAAGATTTTCAATTCATCTTCTTTTAAATAGTTCTTTGCTATTTTCACATCTGCAAGTGTTGGGTGCTCTCCTTTGAAAGTGGTTAGCCCCATAAATGGTTGCCCGGCATCTGCACGTTCATAAATTACTTCGGCAGCAGTGTGTCCGTGTGCTGCAAAGTGCAGTTTGTTCTGCACAATCTTAAAGAACTCTATCGACAATTCGCTGCGTGGGTCGTAATCCACAGCTGTTGCATACAGGTCGAGCACTTGGCGATACATAACCTTTTCCGATGAACGAATGTCCCTGATGCGGTCGAGCAACTCTTTCCAATAGTTTCCGCCACCCAACTGTTTCAGTCGCTCATCGTCCAAAGTAAACCCCTTGATGATATACTCTTTCAATCGTTCCGTAGCCCACTGTCGGAAACGTGTAGCAGTAACAGAACGCACACGATATCCAAGAGACAAAATCATATCGAGGTTATAGTGATTTACTTCATACGTTTTACCATCAGTAGCAGTTGTTCGGAATTTCCGAACAACTGAACTTTCTATTAATTCTTTGTCTTCAAATATATGCTTAATGTGCTCACTTACATTAGATTTGCTGGTTTGATACAACTCGCAAAGCTGTTGCTGAGTAAGCCATAAAGTTTCTTCGTTATACTTTACATCAAGATGCACTTTACCATCTTCGCTTTGGTAGATTACTATGTTGTTTTCGTTCATTATCTTTATTCTGTTTTATATCCAATTAATGTTTTTGACGTGTTAATTATTTGCCTTTTGCAAATTTGCTCTAGAATTAACACGCTATAAGCGATGTTATATATCCCATTGAGATAATTATCGCCGGCAATGGAGCAACCAATGTAGGCTGATTATCAAGGTAAGTGGAAATAAGTACCACTCGTAATTTTGCCCTAACATTAGGATTTTTCAGCAACTCAAAAAGTTCTTCATCAATACAAGCATAGGCAATATGCTTGCGAAGATTCCCCATAGAGTAATTGCTAATATCCTGCACCTGTCCGCCTGCTGGTGAAACAAGCTGCCAAAAAGGTTCGGAACGCATATGATAATATGGGTAACTAATCTTTGGCTGAAACAAAATGCACTCGCCCAACAGCCTTGTAGTATTATGTTTGAACTGCTTCTCCAAACTATCGGAAAGCGGAACACAGCAATCTGTTATTATGCCACATTCAACAAGGTCAATCACCGACAAAAGCAACAATGCCTTGTGCGGTGCCGGCTTCCCCAATTTCTTCATCGTACGCAACGATGAAAAGCAATTTATGTAGTAGTTTAGGTCGTTCATTGTTCACTCTCTTCATCGCCAAGAAGTGCATCCAATTGCGCTTGCAGTTCCTCTCGTTTGGGCAAGTATAGTTGATACTTCGCTGCAAATAATTGGTTAGTAATACCCTGTAGAGCGTATTCCATTAGCAATTCATCTTTTCTCGCACCAAGCACAATACCTACTGGTGGATTATCATCGGGCTGACATATTTCTGTCTGAAAATAATTGAGATAAAGATTCATTTGTCCAATATCACTATGCTTTATCTCTGCACGTTTTAAATCAATAAGAACATAGCATTTGAGAATGCAGTGATAGAAAACCATATCTACTTTAAATATGCGACTACCGATATGCATTTGATATTGGCGACCTATAAATGCAAAACCTCGTCCAAGTTCCAACAGGAAATGCTCCATATTGGTCTTTAGAGCTGTCTCCAATTCACTTTCTTTATATCTTTTCTTTTGTGGGAGGCCGGTAAATTCAAGCACGAATGGGTCGCGAATTATATCCTGTGGTTTCATTACCAGATGACCTTCGTTTGCCAATGCTAATACACCTTCTTTGTCGGTGCTTAATGCAAGACGCTGAAACAGACAACTCTTCATCTGCCTTTTCAATTCACGTACCTTCCAACCCTCGTTAATGCATTGCTTCATGTAGAACTGCATTTCCAATGGGTCGTCACATTTGAGAATTTCAAAGTAATGACTCCATGTCAATATGTGAGACACTGTCTCACTTTTTGGAAATGAAAGATAGAACTTTCTCATATATAACAGATTAGAGCGACTGAAACCTCTACCATTCTTTCGTGTCAGGTCTTTTGCAAGATTTACGAGCAACTGCTTGCCATATTCAGCCCTAACTTTTCCTTTCTGTTCAAACTCCACTATATATTTACCAGTATGCCAATTGGCTTCCAAGAGTTCTGTATTTACTGCTGTAATAGCTTTTTCTTTAGCACTAGCCCAAAGAGTTGAAATATTGTCAATCAACAGATTGTAATCATCTATCACCAAAGATGTATTATTTATAACTAAATCGTTGTTCATGTTTATATTAGTTTACTAATA
>CAYRFX010000086.1:0-8058 GCA_964423665.1 uncultured Bacteroidaceae bacterium
CCGTTATCCACAATCTCACCAATAACCTCGTACATGTCGTATGCCTGGTTGGGGTTGTCGGGGATAATCTCGTTCAGAATATCGCTCTTGCGGTCAATAGGGTCGGTGCAAGGAATATCGGGCACGCTTTCCATATTGTTCTGAGGAATGTAGCTAAGCAATTTGCGTATGAGTGCGAGTCCCTCCTCCTCGGTTTGTGCGGTAAAGTGGGTAACTCCTGATTTGCCGGCATGCACGCTTGCACCTCCAAGCTCCTCCTGTGTAACAACCTCGCCAAGCACGGTCTTCACCACTTTGGGACCGGTGAGGAACATATATGATGTGCCCTCGGTCATAATAGTAAAGTCGGTGAGCGCGGGCGAATATACAGCACCACCGGCGCAAGGACCGAATATGCCCGAAATCTGTGGAATAACTCCCGATGCCATGATGTTACGTTGGAATATCTCGGCATATCCCGCGAGGGCGTTTATGCCCTCCTGAATGCGTGCGCCTCCGCTGTCGTTAATACCGATAACGGGTGCGCCCATCTTCATAGCCATATCCATCACCTTGCATATCTTTTGTGCCATGGTCTCGGACAGCGAGCCTCCTGTTACGGTGAAATCCTGTGCGAAGACATAAACCAAGCGACCCTCTATTGTTCCACTACCCACAACAACGCCATCGCCCAAGAACTGCTTTTTCTCTTGCCCGAAGTTGGTACATCTGTGGGTTACAAACATGTCCATCTCTTCAAAGCTGCCTTTGTCAAGCAGCATGTCAATGCGTTCACGGGCTGTGTATTTGCCTCTTTCATGCTGTTTTTCAATAGCTTTTTCTCCGCCGCCAAGGCGTGCTTTGGCACGCAAGGCAACCAGCTCTTTGATTTTTTCAAATTGCTTGCTCATAATAATTCTTTTTATATTCTCCTTGTACGGCTATAGTTCTTTCGCTTGCCGTTCCCATCAAAAAAAAGTGCCGATGGGCGGGATTTTTTTGTTATTACTATAAATTCAACTTATTCCTTGTTGGGGTTTTCGCACAGCTCTGTCAGCACACCCTGCGTGGCTTTGGGGTGCAGGAATGCAATTTGCAATCCTTCGGCACCACCACGCGGAGCCTTGTCTATGGTGCGTATCTCTTTCTGTTCACACTCTGCAAGAGCGTTTGCAACGCCATCTTCCACAGCGTAAGCAATGTGATGAATTCCCTCGCCTCTATTCTCTATGAATTTGGCAATGGTGCTATCTGGTGATGTGGCTTCCAGTAGTTCTATCTTTGTTTCGCCCACCTTCAAGAAAGCTGTACGCACCTTCTGTTCTTCCACGGTCTCAATATTATAGCACTTGAACCCAAGGACCTGCTCATAGTAGGGCAGTGCATCTTTTATACTTTTTACGGCAATGCCTAAATGTTCTATTTTTGAAATATTCATATACTATTCTATTAATAAGGTATATAATCTGCAATTTATTATTTTAATATTGCGAAGATAAGCAATAAAAAGAACTTATTTCCTATTTTACATCATTATTTTGTTGAAAGTTTAAATAAATTTATGTTTGGTGTTTTCGGCAGTTTTTTTGATTTTTTTACAAAAGAAATTCGCTTGTTTGTTCAAAAAAGTCGTTTCTTTTGTTCTTTATGTGCGCAAAAAGGTGCTGAATGTGAAATAAACACTCGTGAAAGGTAGTTATATTTATAGTTTTTTGTATCTTCGCACCATTAAAAATCGGGAGATGCTGTTATGCTCTCTCTTAAAAAAATAAAAGTTATGAAGAAAACATTAGTAGATCTTTTTGAGGAATCAGTGAGATTGTATCCCAACAACACATTCCTTCTGGAGAAAACAGGTAAAGAGGGTTTCAAACCTACAACCTACACACAGGTAAAAGAGCAAGTCTATCGCTTAGGTGCGGGTTATCAGGTTCTTGGAGTGAAGAAGGGTGATAATATGGCTCTTCTGAGCGAGGGTTGTAATATGTGGGTTATTGGTGAACTTGCAATGTTCTATGCAGGTGCCGTGAATGTTCCGCTTTCCATTAAATTGGAGGAGAGTAACGACCTCCTTTTCCGTCTCATTCACGGAGATGTTAAATTCATTCTTGTTTCTAATCACCAGCTGAAAAAGGTACGTTCTATAAAGGAGAAACTCACCGAGGTGAAGAAAGTTATTGTATTCGGCGAGGTTAAAGGCGGCTTGGAAGAGGGCGAGATTGCTCTCGAAGAGGTACTCAAGCTCGGAGACGAGTTCCTTGCTTCTCACACTATGGAGGAGTTCCTGAGCGTGGGGCAGTCTATTCAAAACGACGATTACGCTACTATTACCTATACCAGCGGTACCACAGCCGACCCCAAGGGTGTTGTGCTCACTCACCGCAACTATACAGCCAACGTGGAGCAGTCGCTCACTCTCATGAATATCGATGAGACCTGGCGTACGCTCATCATTCTTCCCCTTGACCACTGCTTTGCCCACGTTGTAGGTTTCTACATTATGATGTCGCGTGGTGCAACTGCTGCGACGGTGCAGGTAGGTCGCACTCCTCTGGAGACACTTAAAAATATCCCCGCTAATATTAAAGAGGTGCGTCCTCACTTTATTTTGTCGGTTCCCGCGCTTGCAAAAACCTTCAAAAAGAATATTGAGGGTGCTATCCGTGCAAAGGGCGAGACAACAATGAAACTGTTTAATATGGGTATGAAGGTTCGTCAGGTTTATTTTGGCGATAGTAACCTCGATTTCAAGGGTTGGAAATATCTACTTAAGCCTGCTGTGTGGTTCTTCGACAAGCTTATCTTCTCTAAGATTCGCGAGAACTTTGGTGGCGAGCTCCGTTTCTTTGTAGGTGGCGGTGCATTGCTCGATAAAGAGTTGCAGAAGTTCTATGTGGGTGTTGGTATACCAATGTTCCAAGGTTATGGTCTTTCCGAGGCTACTCCCGTAATATCTTCAAATAGTCCCATTCTCTACCGTTTCGGCTCAAGCGGTAAGCTTGTAAAACCTCTCGATTTGAAAATCTGCGATAGCGACGGCAAGGAACTTCCCGTAGGCGAGATGGGTGAGATTGTTGTAAAAGGCGAGAATGTGATGGCAGGTTATTGGAAGAACCCCGATGCTACTGCCGAAACTGTGCGCGAAGGCTATTTGTACACCGGCGACCTTGGTTATATGTCGCCCGAAGGCTTGCTCTATGTCAAGGGTCGTTTCAAGAGTCTTCTTATCTCTAACGATGGTGAGAAATACAGCCCCGAGGGTATCGAGGAGGCTTTTGTCAGCAAGTGTCCCACTATCGACCAGGTGATGCTCTACAACAACCAGTCGCCTTGCACAAGCGCGCTCATCGTTCCCAATAAAGATAATATCAAACGTGCGTTGGAGGCTAAGAAACTCACACTTGATACCGAGGAGGGTCGCAAAGCTGCCATAGACCTCATCAAAGCCGATATTGATATGTTCAAGAAGGGTGGTGAGTTCGATGGAATGTTCCCCGGTCAGTGGTTGCCCAGCTGTTTTGCAGTTCTTGCAGAGCCCTTCACCGAGCAGAATCACATGATTAACAGTACCATGAAGATGGTTCGTCCCAAGATTGAGAAGGCTTATAAAGAGCGCATAGATTACATGTACACAGCCGAGGGTAAGCAGTTGTATAACGAGCAGAACCTCGATGCTTTGAAATAAGGCTTGTAGCCTGTTTCATTATATAATTAGCGAGCCTCACCTGCGCAGGTGAGGCTCGCTAATTATTTCTCTTTACAGCTCAATAAGAATTTTTGCATTAATCTGTCGCCCGGTGAGGTAGTTGGGTACAGCATACTGATGATTGCTTATGTCGCTTATCCAATAGTAGGAGTTTACATTGTTTATATCAAGCAGGTTGAATGCATCAACTCCCAGCCACACGTTCTTTATGTATCTGCGCATTCCGGTGCGGTAAATATTCTCTTCGTTGTTGAGGAGACGGTAGGACATTCCTATATCTACACGCTTGTATGCAGGAGCTGTGAACACCTGGCTTTCGCGTCCGGTGTGCGGTGGTCCGAATGGGAGACCGTCGGCGTACACGGCACGCAGTGTCATTTTCCATTTGTAGGTCCCCGGGAAATAATCAGTAAAGTGTAGCGAGAAATTGAACTTCTGGTTAGTGGGGCGCGGGAGAGCCTTGCTACCGTTTATTTTCTCTTTTGTGTCCATTATGGAGAAAGTAACCCATGAATCTGTGCCTTCCACAAACTCTCCAAAGAGCTTAAAATCAACTCCTGCAGCATAGCCGCTGGCACAATTTTCACCATAATATACAATACGCACATTATCAACGTTATAAGGTATAAGATTGTCGAGTTTCTTGTAATATGCTTCGGCTGTGAACTTAAACGGGCGGTTTACCATTGTAAAATGATAGTCGGTGCCCAGCACAAGTTGTATTGAGCGTTGCGACTTTATATCCTTGTTCAGCTGTACGGTTGTTATGCCGTTGGTGGTCGTTGTGTCGCGCATCTCCTTGTAGAATGGTGTCTGATAGTAGATGCCGGTGGCAATGCGCAGAGTAATATTTTTATTGGCTTCGGGGATTAGTCCCAGTGATGCGCGTGGCGAAACAAGCAACTCCTTGTTCCAGTCCCAGTAGGAAACGCGCACGCCGGCATTGAGTGAAAAAACACCCCATTTGCTTTTGAACTTGTATGTGTCCTGTGCGTATGCCGAGAAGTGGTTGCTGCTTTCGCTGTTTTTTGATGTAAGGCTGTATATGGGGCGCATAAACTCGCCTCCTTGCGGAATATTGTAGCCGGCAGAATCGCGCACCTGCCATTCTCGCTGTTTATCGTCAAATTTTTCTTTTTTCCATTCTGCACCCCAGCGTATATCGTGCGATTTCAAAAAGTGCTTTCCTGTGAGAGCCGTAGTCTGCACATTTGCTTCCAAGCGGTTACGTGCATGCTCCATGTAGCGTCCCACACCCAGATTTTCACTTGTGTTTATGTCGTTGAGCCAATATTCACTGCTGATGTCGTATGTTACCTGCTCCTCGGTGCGGAAAGCTGATGTTTGAAGAATTATTTGATTGTACTCGTTGGGAATATAGCTTATGGCTGCCGCCCCGAAAAGGGTGGTAAAGAGGTCGTTCTCCCAGCCATCGAAATAAACCTTGAACTCTTTTACATCTTCCAATGTGCCAAAAGAGGTGGTGCGGTCGCTTGGGGTGAATTTATATTCGTTACGCGAAATATTTCCAATGAAACTAATGCTCCACTTGTTGTTTATGCGCCAGTCGAGATAGGTTTGATAGTCTATGAATTGCGGTTCATACTCTCCTTTTGTCTCCAAGGTGCCAAGCAGGTACTTGTTGCTCTTGTATCGTATTGAGTTGGAGAAACTGTATTTTTTGTTTCCCACCCCTATATATGCGCTTGCCCCGAGCATGCTTGCCGAAATTGTGCTCTCAAACTCTCGTGGCTTGCGATAGGTGATATCGAGCACCGATGACATTTTGTCGCCATATTTAGCCTCAAAGCCTCCGCTTGAAAAGGCTACCGTTTCCACCATATCGGGGTTGAGGAAACTGAGTCCTTCCTGTTGTCCGGCGCGTATAAGCAGCGGGCGGTATATCTCCACTCCATTAACATAAACGCTGTTCTCGTCAAAGTTTCCACCGCGCACGTTGTATTGCGACGATAGCTCATTGTGTGAGCTCACACCTGCCTGTGTGGATATGATATCCTCAATGGCGTTGCCGCTGGCACTGGCTTGCAAGCGCAGTTGTTTGGGTATGTTTATCTCCTGCGTGCTGCCCATCAGTTTCTCTTTTGCCGTAACTTCCACCCCTTCGAGCGAATAATCTGTGGTGGGGAGGGTGATGTTGAGTGTTATTGTGTCTGTGGGGTTGTAGAATGTGCGTTTGCGGGTTTGGTGCCCCATCATGCTGAATGCGATAATAACGGTGTCCTTGCTGTTGCAGGTCAGCGAATAGTTACCTTGCAAGTCGGTGAGTGTGCCGATGGTCTCTCCCATGATGCTCACGGTTGCAATTTCAATGGGATTGCTCTTCTCGTCTGTTACCTTTCCTTTGAATGTTACCCGTTGTGCGGCTGCGCCCACAGAGAGAAACAATGTAAAAAGTAATAATATATGTTTGTTTATTTTCATCTTATACTTATAATGTTACTATATCTTAACGTGTTTTTTTGCCTAAACGTATATTGTGTGCAAAATTTATTTTGAAACTCTTGTCGGCTGTGTTGCCGGGCACGCAACCTCTTCCTCCTTGTAATTAAATGGGGCTGTGGCAGCTCGCGGCGTGTATATCTGCGCGCAAATGAAACTTTCGGCAGTGTAAAGTTATTAAAAAAGAAATAATATTGTATCTTCGCGTAAAGTTTTTAGGAATAGATTATGGAGGATATATATATATTGGCAATAGAGTCGTCGTGTGATGATACGTCGGCAGCGGTGATGCGTGGCGAAACGGTGTTATCGAATGTTACAGCAGGTCAGGCTGTGCACGAACAATATGGCGGTGTGGTTCCCGAACTTGCCTCCCGTGCACACGAGCAGAATATTGTTCCGGTGGTAGATGCCGCGCTCAAGAAGGCGGGTGTAAGCAAGGAGCAGCTCAGTGCCATCGCCTTTACTCGCGGACCCGGGCTGATGGGCTCTTTGCTTGTGGGGGTCTCTTTTGCCAAAGGCTTAGCAGCATCGCTTGGTGTGCCTATGATAGAGGTTAATCATTTGCAAGGGCACATAATGGCACATTTCATAAAGGAAGAGGGTGAGGAACATGTAAGTCCTCAATATCCGTTCCTCTGCCTTATGGTGAGTGGCGGAAACTCCCAAATAGTGAAGGTGAACAGCTACAAGGAGATGGAGATTGTGGGGCAGACAATAGATGATGCCGCCGGTGAAGCAATGGATAAGTGTGCCAAGGTAATGGGGCTTGGCTATCCGGGCGGCCCTATAATAGACCGCTTGGCACGCAAAGGCAACCCCAAGGCATACAATTTCAGCAAGCCGCATATTGCTGGTTTCGATTACAGCTTCAGCGGTTTGAAAACCTCTTTCCTCTACACCCTGCGCAAGCTTGTAGCCGACGATGAAAATTATGTAGAAACACATAAAGAAGATTTGGCTGCCTCTTTTGAAGCAACAGTAGTGGAGGTGCTCATGGATAAGCTTTACAAGGCTTCAAAAGCGTTGGGGATTAAGCGTATTGCCCTGTCGGGTGGCGTTTCGGCTAATACAGCATTGCGCGAGGCATATAAATCTTATGCCAAACGATACGGCTGGGATATTTTTATTCCTAAATTTGGTTTCACAACAGACAACGCTGCGATGATAGGTATTGTGGGATATTACAAGTTCCTTGATAAGGATTTTTGTTCTATGGATCAGCCTGCCTTTTCGCGCACAATATTATAAATATGGTTGGTGAGCAGGTGAAAATTGTCGCAGCTCGTGTGGTAGCTCTGATGCTCGCACGCGGCTATAAGCTTGCCACAGCCGAGAGCTGTACCGGCGGCTCCATTGCCGCGGCAATAACAAGCATTGCAGGTTGCTCGGCTGTATTCTGTGGCTCGGTGGTCTCTTATAGTAATGATGTGAAAATGAATGTACTTGGTGTAGAGCCCGGTACATTGGAAACATGCGGTGCAGTGAGCCGGGAAACAGTAATTGAGATGGTGCGGGGCGTTCAGGCACTTGTGAGGGCGGATTGTGCCGTTGCAACATCGGGCATTGCCGGTCCCGGGGGAGCAACCCCCGACAAGCCTGTCGGTACAGTGTGGGTAGCGGTTGCCGTTGGTGGCAATATTTACACCCGCCTGCTGAATTTGCAAGACGAAGGTCGCGAAGCCAATATAGAAAATACCGTGTGTGCCGCGCTCTCTTTTTTGTGCAATGTCGTAGAGGCTGTGAAAGAGGAGTAAAGTTATTACTTTTTGTAAAATAATTGCTTTTTTGTTTGCATGGTTGTATAAAAAACTATATCTTTGCACTCTGTTTTGAGTAAGTATCAAAAGAATAAACAAAAAAATATATAGCGATGTCTAAAATTTGTCAAATCACCGGTAAGAAAGCTATGG
>CAYRFX010000087.1:0-8011 GCA_964423665.1 uncultured Bacteroidaceae bacterium
CCGGCAGCGAAAATGCCGTTGCACACGCACAGCAAATAGCTTGGGAGTGCCTCGACAACACTATCAAAGCAGCCGATGCACTTGGCGGTGTTTCAGCCGGCATCATCACAGAAGAGGATTACAACCTCTTGAAGGACCGCTTTTCAAAGATGGATAAGGGACTTGCAACAGAGGAGTACGACGGCAGCTGGGGTGACACCTATAACGGCGTTGCAACAGGCAGCCCTATTTTGCGCGAGTGGAAATATACAAGTACATTTGAGACAGATAAAAATATTGAGAGAGCCCACCGCCACATGTCGCACCTCATGGCACTCTACCCCTTTGGTCAATTGACCCCTGCAAGCGAATTCTTTGAGCCCGCTATCAACTCAATGAAGTTGCGTGGTGACGAATCTACCGGCTGGTCAATGGGCTGGAAGATCAACCTGTGGGCACGCGCCCTCATGGGCGACCGCTCACACGCAATCTTGCGCAAGGCATTGAAGCACTCAACATCATACGGCACCAACCAAGCAGCCGGTGGTATCTACTACAACCTCTTCGACTCGCACGCACCCTTCCAGATCGATGGTAACTTTGGTGCGACATCGGGTATCAACGAGATGCTGTTGCAGAGCCACACCGATGTTATCGACATTCTCCCCGCCCTCCCCACCGAGTGGAGCAAGGGACATATCAAAGGACTTAAAGCCGTGGGAGATTTTACCGTGAGCATTAAGTGGGAAGGCAATCAAGCACGCCTTGTAACAATCACCAACAACCAAGGACAGCCCTGCTATGTAAAATGCACAGGCCTGGAGAGTGCTACCGTTACAGTAAACGGTGTTGCCACCGCCCTTGGCGAAGCAAAAACAGTGAACGGCCTTGAATGCTACCAAATAGCATCGGCAGCAAGCGACGAGATTGTTATAGACCTATCAAATGCCACACAGGCAGACAAAAGTGCTCTTGAGGCTCTTATTGAAGATACCAAGGAGCTGATAAACGACTGCAACGACTACTATGCAACAGAGGCTGCGCTCACAACTACCGCGGGCAGCGACTTCTACGTTACAACCAATGCACAGGAGGATTTAGAGGGTCCCATTGCCAACCTTGTCGATGGCAATGTAGAAAACCATTTCCATTCGGAATACACTACAGACAAAGGTGAAAACCACTATATCAACATCGATTTGGGAAGCTCAAATGCCACATCGTCGTTCAGATTCAAATATGCAACACGTAAGGCAGAAACAAACTTCCCCAAGACTATTGTTATCTCAGGTAGCACCGATGGTAGCACTTTCACCGACTTTGCAACAGTTACCGACCTTCCCGTGGGCAATTCAAACGAAACAAAGTATTACATATCGGGTATCATTGAATGTGGAACAGCATACACCCAGTTGCGTTTCACGGTAACAGCCAATAACTCGGGCAACACCGAAGCCGGTGGACACCCCTTCTTCCACATGGCAGAATTTGACCTTATGCCACGCACCGAAGAACCGGTAAACAACTACCCCGATGCCGTAAACGTTCCCACAGCTGTAGCCGGTGCCACCACAGCAGTTGAAACAGCAACAACAGCACTTGCAACCACACAAACCGCAAGCGAGTATGAGGCATCACTGAAGGCACTGCAAACAGCGTATGACGAACTTGCAGCCGCCATTGCAAGCGGCAGCCTGCCTGTGCTCTTGACAAGCGACATCAACAATCCTATTGTATATAAGATTGGCAGCAAGCGCGGCGACACCAAAGTACTTCAATACGACCTCGCATCGAAAATGGTTGCCGTTGCCGACTACAGCGAAGGCAGTAACTTCCAAGGCTGGTACTTCACCAAGGGCGACACCGACGGACAGGTATTCATTCACCCCTACCTTGCAGGTGGCGATGTACTCAGTGCAAGCAGCACAAGCAACGCCACTGCAGCAGTGTGGGCGGCAGCCAAAGGCAGCGAAACACACGAAGAGTGGCAGATAACAGTTGTCAGCAGCACCAACGGCACATACAACATCAAAGCAGATGATAGCAGCAACTACTTCAGCAACTACAACGGAATAACCTACAAGATGGGATTCTGGAGCGAAAGCCCAAGCACAGACGGTGGCTCGCTCTTCACATTCACGCGCATAGATATTGAAGGCGACATCTGGTATAACACACTTAATGCCTACACAACAACATTGTGCACAAGAGAAAATTATCCCGCAGGCGACGCTGTTGGCTGCTACACCAATGCCAAGGAATACAACACTGCAAGAAACACGGCATTAACCATTCTTGGCGATGACTATTCAACAGAAAACGACTGCAAGGTTGCATACTTTGCACTGCGCACAGCCTATGAGAAGGGCATAAACTTTATTCTCCCAAGGAATGGAGCATTATACCGCATCAAGAACTACATATCGAAAGCTACAGAGGGCTACAAAGTGCACTATATTGCAAACAGTAATGCCACAATCACCTTCCCCACAAGTGCAAACGACAACACAACAATCTGGGTGTGCCAACAAGATGGCAACAACTATAAATTTGTAAGTGCTATGGGAACAATCGCGCTTGCGTGGAAATCCGGTGGAGAGAATGCCGCAGCATTTGCTATCTCAGAAGGAATTACCGAAGGATATGTTACAATGAAAAATAATGGTATAAGCCTCGCGCTCACAAATGAAGAGAACAATAATAACGGAGTAGCTTTCAATCAAAAGAGCAATGGCACCGCGCAAGAAGATACAAGGTCAACTGACTGGGCGTTTGAAGAGGTAGAAAACGCAAGCAGCATAACATACAGCAACAGGTTTGCCGACAAGAGCAATTATGCAACACTCTATCTCCCCTACGCAGTAACCGTGCCCGAAGGCATTACTGCATCTACCGTAACAGGCATAGATGGCAACAATGTGTTACAGATGGAAACGGTGGGTGATATTATTCCTGCACGCACCGCTGTTATCCTCAGCAGAGAAAGCAGCGAGGGAGAAACATATATACCTTTAACCTACACAAGCGAGACAGGAACAGCAGGGGAAAATAATCTTTTAAGAGGTTGCATAACCACAACGTATGAAAGCGCAGCAAACAACAACATCTATATGCTGACAAAGAAAAACGGTATTGTTGCAATGCGTTGGATTTATGCAAACTATCAACTTGTTGATGGAGTTTATTCACTGATTGATAACACTGCAAGCGATGATGGTGGTTATGTAAAATGCCTTCCAAACAAAGCATTTTTACCCTTATCAAATAGCGTAAGCAGCTCTTCAAGCACATATTACTTCACTTTCAATGGAACAACCGGCATAGATGAGGTGGAAAGTAAAAATGGCGAGATAGAAGCTATCTTCGACCTGCAAGGTCGCAAGATTGATGAGATAACCAGCCCGGGATTCTACATTGTGAATGGTAAAAAAGTGTTTATAGGCAAAGAGGTGATGAAGTAATTGACACTATGATGGGATATAAAAAAGTGTCAAATTCCATTAGGGCTCTACAAATTTGTGGAGCCCTAATTTTCTATAATAACAAAGTATTACAAATACATTATTTTTGAGTTATCAAATAAAACTTCTGGTCTTTTTATTAATATTTGGCTTAAAACGGTATCTTTGCAAAGAGAAATATTTTAATAAAGAAATTGTATGAGCAACATTCTAAATGCGATAAAATCAATTATAGAAAACTCTTCAATAAGAGTAACAGAATCCTTGCAAGCAACCTCCCATAATAGAGCGAACCAGATGGGTGATGCACTCGAGGACTATGTAAAAAATGCCTTTGCAAATTGTTTGGGCATGGATGAGAAATCCGTGAAACAGGCGCGCAAACATACCTTTTCTTATTTAGGCAACAAAACAAATCCTCCCGATGCAATGCTAAAGGAGAGTGATGCAATTGAAATCAAGAAAATAGAAACTATTGGTATCTCACAACTACAATTAAATAGTAGCTATCCCAAAAACAAGTTACACGCCAATAACCCAAAAATCTGCAAAGCCTGCCGTAACTGCGAAATATGGGAGGAAAAAGATATGCTCTATGTAGTAGGACAAGTAGATAAAAAAGAATTGCAAAACATCTTCTTTGTTTATGGAGATTTGTATTGTGATTCTCATGAGGTTTATGAGAATATTGAAAATGTCATTAAAGAGGGGCTTGAATCGCTTGAAGATGTAGAACTTGTAACAACCAATGAACTTGGTAGAATAAACAAAGTAGACCATCTTGGAATTTCAGACCTTAGAGTGCGCGGGATGTGGTTGATAAAATCTCCATTTCAACATTTTGATTATTTGATTAATCATACTGCCGGTCACACATTCAAATTAATAGCTCTAATTCCGGAATATAAGTACAACAGTTTTACGAATGTTGATGAGTTTGAGAAATTCTGTAAAGAAAAAGGGGTGTCAATATCTGATGAAGAAATTGAGGATCCTAAAAACCCTGCTAATCTCATAAGTTCAAAACTTATAACATATTATTACTGATGAAACTTATTAGTCTTTTTTCTGGAGCCGGAGGTCTTGACAAAGGTTTCCATAATGCAGGTTTCCGCACTATTGTTGCAAACGAGTTTGACCGAAAGATTAGCCCGACATTCAAGATAAATTTTCCTGATGCCCATTTAATAGAAGGGGATATTCGTGATGTTAAAGAAAGCGAATTCCCAAGAAATATCACAGGAATAATCGGCGGTCCTCCATGCCAATCATGGAGTGAAGCCGGCAGCCTCAAAGGCATCAAAGATAGTCGTGGACAACTTTTCTATGAATATATTAGAATATTAAAAGCAGTACAGCCATTATTCTTTGTTGCGGAAAATGTATCGGGAATGCTGGCAAAACGACACTCCGAAGCCGTACATGGATTTATGCAACTATTTGACGAAGCAGGATATGATGTTAATCTTAAGATGCTAAATGCTAATGACTATGATGTTCCGGAGGATAGAGACCGCGTGTTTTACATAGGCTTTCGCAAAGACCTGAATATCCTTGATTTTGAATATCCTATCCCTTGCGAGCACAAGCCTACATTAAGAGAATGTATTTGGGACTTAAGAAACAACGCTATTCCTGCATTAGAGCATAACAAAACAAATGGAGTAAAATGCATAGTTCCGAATCATGAATACTTTATCGGTACATATTCACCCATCTTCATGTCTCGTAATCGTGTGAGAACTTGGGACGAACCGGGTTTTACCGTTCAAGCAAGCGGACGTCAATGCCAATTGCATCCCCAGGCTCCTAAAATGATTAAAGTTGAAAAGAACAAGCAAATCTTTGTCCCTGGTCAGGAACATCTGTACAGAAGAATGTCGGTTCGCGAAGTTGCAAGAGTTCAAACATTTCCTGATGAGCATCTATTTTTATATACTGATGTAAATATGGGTTATAAGATGATTGGCAACGCAGTTCCTGTAAATCTTGCATATCATGTAGCCATGAGTATTCGTGCAGCACTGGACAAGCATGGTATAAACTACCAAGATTAAAAATGAACATTGTTTCACTCTTTGCTGGTTGTGGAGGTTTTGAATTGGGCTTTAAGAAAGCCGGATTTAATATTGTGTGGGCAAATGAATTTGACAAAGCAATACACGACACTTATAGATTCAACCACCCAAGCACCATATTAAACACAGCAGATATAAGAACACTTACCGGTAATGATATACCAGATTGTGATGGTATTATTGGGGGACCACCATGTCAAGCATGGAGTGAAGGTGGCAAAGGGTTAGGAATAGAAGAGCCGCGTGGGCAGCTTTTCTTAGAGTTTATTCGTATCGTCAAAGATAAAAAGCCAAAGTTCTTTGTTATCGAAAATGTGAAGGGTATCCTTGACGAAAAACACAAAGAATCGTTAAACGGCTTTATAATTACTTTGCGCAATGCAGGTTACAACGTTACATTCGAACTTCTAAATGCTGCAGACTACAAGATACCGCAAGACAGATTCCGTGTATTCTTTATTGGTATTAGAAACGACCTGCCTAATAAATTTGAATTCCCAAACGCTCTTAATACAGGACCTATCACTCTAAGGCAAGCAATAAGTGATATTACAGAGACACCAAGATTCTATGCAAATGAATTAGTAAAAGGTGAACACCCTTATAGAATGAACCACGACACATATACCGGAGCATATGATGCAAAATATATGGCTCGAAATCGGGTTCGAAACTGGAATGAACCTTCATTCACTATACAAGCACAAGCCAGAAATATTCCACAACACCACCAGGCTCCTAAGATGAAGTACATTTCTTCATCACAAAGGGCATTCGCTATGGGATATGAGCACTTATATCGCAGGCTAAGTGTTAGAGAGTGCGCCAGGATACAAACATTTCCCGATAATTTCAGGTTTCTATACAAGAATGTGAAAGATGGCTATAAGATGGTTGGGAATGCCGTTCCGCCCCGCCTTGCATGGTATATTGCCATACAAATAAAAAGAGCGTTTGCAAAGTTAATGCCAATCTTAGAAGAAGAGAAAAAGAAATTGTACAAACAATCAAGCAAACCCCAATTATTAGAATTACAGAACGATATCCAAGGCATATTATAAACAATATTAATCTTTCTGCAAAAGAGTTTCCAGCATTAGGTTTAGACAAACGAGTGCTAATAGGTCTTGTTAAGTCTGATAATGTAATGAATTATATAGACCGCTCTGCAAAAATATATTATACAGGAAAGAAGTTCCCCAGCACCATAGATCTAAATAATTTGTATTACTTCATACCATATATTAAAGGCAAGGGAATTCGCGATATATATATTATTAGAATGATGAGAGTAGGTACAAAACAGGAGGTTCACCCAGAATGTATTGACAATAAATTAAGACTTATATTTTAAATAGAATACTTTAGACAACTATTTGACAATTATAAACCAATACACCTAAATATTTGGAGAACATTTACAGATATAACTATAGAATCCCTTCTAAAAATTAACGATAATGAAGGAGAGGTATAAACCCTATCATACCAAAAAACATGACGCAACCATGAATGGGTTGCGTCATGTTTTTGGTAATTTTTCCACCTTATTTTACAGGAGCCGCGGGAGCCTGGGCTGTTTTAGGGCATAGGGGAGCCGCCTTATCGCAGCACTTTGCATCTCTGCCACAATGGGGCGCCTTCTTGCCACCATGCATTTTGCCTTTGAATGCTCGTTTGCTCCCTTTTTCAAATGCGGCTTTCTTGTCACCCTTGCCAAACACCACTTGCAACTGGCGACCGGAGAGCACCGAGGAGAGTTTCTTGAAATATTTTTTCTCCACATCAAGAGATTTTTGCTGTGCATCGAGGCATTTTTCCATATTCTCCTTTATCTGTGCATCAGTGGGATTCTTCTCTCTCTTGCAGGTGGGACGAACTGCTATTTTTGCCTGCAAATACTCTTTGTATATGGGAGCAAATTTTGCAGCTGTTGCATCGTCAAGCATCAGTTTCTTCTGCATCATGCCGACACGTTTCTCTATTTTCTGTTCGGGGGTGAGCGACTGTTTCTTATCCTGTGCATAAGTTGCACTGCCAATCATTGCCACAAAGGCAAGAATCATCAAAAATTTTGTTTTCATAAGTTGTTGGTTTTAATAGTTGGTTATAATTTATTTTATTGCCTGTCTATTTGCTTTGATAAGTAAAATATCAAAAGGTTTAATTCCTCATTGAGACCATACAGCTAAAAAACACAAAAAAAGAGGATAACATTTAATGCTATCCTCTCTATCTATAAAACCTTACGGTCCAAATTACTTCTTCAAAGCCGCGTCTGCATCTGTTTGGGGGAGCATCTCCTCTGCAAACATGTAAGCACCGGTCTTGGGTGATTTAACCATCTTAACAACCTTAACGAATTTCTCCTTATCACCAGTCTGGAGAGTTGCAACTGCTTTCTTTGCCATCTCTTATTACTTTATTTCTTTGTGAATGGTTACTTTCTTCAAATAGGGGTTGTATTTCTTCAACTCCAAACGCTCTGTTGTG